>NZ_JBKFSQ010000023.1:0-78046 GCF_046569525.1 Salmonella sp. 741265055_HSA
TTATAGGGAGTTATTTCTGCCTGACAAGAGGAAATTTAAAATAATTTTCTGAGTGTCTCTTTTTTCATCAATGGCGGGATTAACGTGCCATAAAATAAGCAAATTGCCGTTATTGCAACTGCAATCACACTTCCAGGTGGCATACTAATAACCAAACGAAAGAGAAAGGAAGAACATTCATGCCTTTAAGCGCACAACAATTAGCCGCACAGAAAAATCTATCCTATGTTCTGGCTGAAAAGCTGGCGCAGCGGATATTAAAGGGTGACTACGCCCCTGGTACGATTCTTCCCGGCGAAATAGAACTGGGCGAGCAGTACGGCGTAAGTCGAACGGCAGTTCGCGAAGCGGTGAAAACGTTGACGGCTAAAGGTATGGTGCTACCCCGTCCGCGCATTGGTACGCGGGTGATGCCGCAGGGAAACTGGAACTTTCTGGATCAAGAGCTGCTGACCTGGTGGATGACTGAAGAAAATTTTCATCAGGTGGTGGATCATTTTCTGGTGATGCGTATTAGCCTGGAGCCGCAAGCCTGCCTGCTGGCGGCGACTCTTGGCACACCGGAGCAGAAAGCGCGGCTTAATGCCTTAATGGAAGAGATGGTCGCGCTGAAAAAGCATTTTAAGCGTGAACGCTGGATTGAAGTGGATATGGCGTGGCACGAGCATATCTACGAAATGAGCGCCAATCCCTTTCTAATCTCTTTTGCTACGCTATTTCATTCGGTTTATCACACTTACTTTACCTCAATCACCTATAACGAGGTGGTAAAGCTGGATTTGCACCAGGCCATTGTTGATGCCATCGCTGATGGCGACGGCGAACGCGCTTTCCAGGCCTGCCAGGCGTTGTTAATAGCGCCCAATGAGAGACCAGATAATTAACAGGATATTGAATGACCAGCAAAAAAGCGCGCAGTATGGCTGGCCTGCCGTGGATCGCGGCGATGGCCTTCTTTATGCAGGCGCTAGACGCCACCATTTTGAATACCGCTTTACCGGCTATTGCGCATAGTCTTAACCGTTCCCCACTCGCCATGCAGTCCGCTATTATCAGTTATACCCTGACAGTAGCTATGTTAATTCCGGTAAGCGGCTGGCTGGCTGACCGCTTCGGTACGCGTCGCGTCTTTATGGTTGCCGTAAGTCTGTTTACGTTAGGCTCGCTGGCCTGCGCGCTCTCCAGTTCACTATCTGAATTGGTTATTTTTCGCGTCGTACAAGGCGTCGGCGGAGCGATGATGATGCCAGTGGCGCGGCTGGCGTTATTGCGAGCCTATCCGCGTAGTGAGCTGCTGCCCGTTCTTAACTTTGTCACTATGCCGGGGCTGGTAGGTCCGATTCTGGGGCCGGTATTAGGCGGCGTACTGGTGACCTGGGCAAGCTGGCACTGGATCTTCCTGATTAATATTCCCATTGGTGTTGCAGGCATTCTGTATGCCCGCAAATATATGCCCAACTTCACCACGCCGCGTCGCAAGTTTGACATGACCGGCTTCTTTCTTTTTGGGTTAAGTCTGGTTTTATTTTCCAGCGGAATGGAACTGTTTGGCGAAAAGATTGTGGCGACATGGATCGCATCCGCCATTATTTTTTGCAGTATCGTTCTACTATTGGCCTATATCCGCCACGCCCGCCGTCATCCGACACCGTTAATATCACTATCGCTGTTTAAGACACGCACATTTTCCGTCGGTATTGCCGGCAACCTCGCCACGCGTCTGGGGACTGGCTGCGTACCTTTTTTGATGCCGTTAATGCTACAGGTTGGTTTTGGCTACCCGGCTCTGATCGCTGGCTGCATGATGGCACCGACGGCTTTGGGTTCTATTATCGCGAAATCGACCGTAACGCAGGTTTTGCGACGTTTGGGATACCGGAAGACTCTGGTCGGCATTACGGTATTTATCGGTCTGATGATTGCCCAGTTTTCGTTTCAATCTCCCGCCATGCCGATCTGGATGCTCGTGCTGCCGCTATTCATTCTTGGAATGGCGATGTCCACTCAATTTACGGCAATGAATACGATTACTCTTGCGGATCTGACGGACGATAACGCCAGCAGCGGCAACAGCGTTCTGGCAGTTACGCAGCAATTGTCTATCAGTTTAG
This sequence comes from Salmonella sp. 741265055_HSA, assembly GCF_046569525.1. Classification (NCBI taxonomy): domain Bacteria; kingdom Pseudomonadati; phylum Pseudomonadota; class Gammaproteobacteria; order Enterobacterales; family Enterobacteriaceae; genus Salmonella; species Salmonella sp. 741265055_HSA. The sequence continues at coordinate 2,112 of NZ_JBKFSQ010000023.1, forward strand.
GCGTGGCGATCAGCGCGGCGGTGTTACGTATTTATGAAGGTTTTGCGGGCACCAGTACCGTAGAACAGTTCCACTATACCTTTATCACGATGGGGGCGATCACTATCGTGTCCGCGCTGATGTTTATGCTGCTAAGAGCCAAAGATGGCAACAATCTGATTAAAGAACGGCATAAATCTAAACCGACCCACGCACCGTCAAAACCGGAGTAAGCTGAAGTCGCTGTTGTTGCAAGGCGGGCTGCGCCATCCGATGAATCAACACATCAATAGCCAGCTCGCCCAATTCATCTTTCGGCTGATGGATAGTCGTCAGCGGCGGCGTCATATAGCGCGCCAGCTCAATATCATCATAGCCAATGACTGCCATATCCTGCGGAATACGAAGCCCCGCCTGATATAGCGCCTGATAGGCGCCGACAGCCATCGCATCGTTTCCGGTAAAAACCGCTTGCGGTCGCTGTTGATGGGCGAGTAACGCCTGCATGGCGTCAAAGCCGCCGCCAAATTCAAAATCGCCGGTGATCTCATAGCCTTGCGGAATAGCCAGCCCTGCGCGTTTCATCGCCGCCCGATACCCTTCCAGCCGCAAACGCGCTGGCGTTTTGTCCAGCGGGCCGGTAATACAGGCTATTCGGGTAAATCCTTTATCGATAAGGTGTTGGGTCGCAAGATCGCCGCCTAACAACGAATTATCCTGAATGAGATCGCTATCGCCCTCACCATCAAACGGCGACCAGTCCATCATGACGGTAGGAATAGACGGATAACGCTCCATGATTTCACGAGAAGGCTGATGCGTTTCGGTACACAGCAGCAGTAAACCGTCTACCCGTTTTTGCATCAGCGTCTCCAGGTTACGGTTCATCCGTTGCTCGTCGCCTTCGGTATTGCACAGCACCAGACTATAACCGCGCTCAAAACAGCTTCGCTCAACGCCGCGCACCAGTTCGGAATAAAAAGGGTTGGTACTGGCGGTAATTAGCATACCAATCGTGCGGGTCTGGTTTAACTTGAGGCTTCGCGCCAGCGCGGAAGGCGCATAGTTAAGTGATTTAATCGCCGCTTCAACTTTTTCGGTTATCGTCTCACTCACAAAGCGATCTTTGTTAATAACGTGAGAGACCGTCGATGTAGAGACTCCCGCCAGGCGGGCAACATCTTTCATAGTAGCCAAGCGTTACCCCTGCTGATGTAAAAACGCTTCTATCTCTTCGCGCCACGGAACGGACGGTTGCGCGCCTTTACGCGTTACGGCAATCGCGGCGGCGGCATGGGCAAAGCGAATCGCTTCCGGCAACGGCGTCTCCTCCAGTATCGCGGTGATAAAGGCGCCGTTAAACGTGTCTCCGGCGGCAATGGTATCGACAGCCTCAACGCTAAACCCAGGAACGCGGCGGCCCTCGCCGTCTACGCTGGCCCAGACGCCACGGCTTCCTAAGGTAATTAATACGGTTCGAATGCCTTTATCATGCAAAACCTGCGCAGCTTTCGCGGCATCGTCGTCATTTTCCACACGCACGCCCGTCAGCTTTTCAGCTTCCGTTTCATTTGGCGTGATGATGTCCACCAGCGCCAGCAGCTCATCCGGTAGCTCACGGGCAGGCGCCGGGTTCAGCGCAACAGTAGTATGATGTTGATGGGCGATTTTCGCCGCCGCCAGTACGCTTTCCAGCGGCGATTCCAGCTGCATCAGTAACGCATCCGCCTGCGCGATACGTTCACGTTGCGCATCAACCAACGCCGGCGATAACGCGGCATTCGCTCCGGCATGAATACCGATGACGTTCTCGCCTTCGCCATTAACGAAAATCAGCGCCACCCCGGTAGACTCGCCTTTAATGACGCTAACTGGCGCGATATCAATACGATCGCTGACTAATTGTTTACGAATACTGTCGCCAATATCGTCATCGCCCGTGCAGGCGATAAACGCAATATTTGCCCCGCTACGTCCCGCAGCAACCGCCTGATTCGCGCCTTTCCCGCCAAACGCGACCTGATAATGGCTACCGGTTACCGTTTCACCCGGGGTAGGGAAGGACTCAAGATTAAGGATATGATCGGCATTAATGCTGCCAAGGACGATGAGATTACCTGCGGTTTTCATATTCGGGGTTCCACGTCAAAGTGCGCCACCGGTTAGGGTGGCGCGTGCCCTGCTTTTCTTTTTTTACGTTCACCTCAGCGGAGGCTCGCGTATTTCTGTCGCCATCAGGCCATAGTTGACCCGTGTCGTTTATTACTGCTTGATGACCAGTTTCAGGTCAACCGGATATTTGGCCTGAACTTTTTCGCCTTTCAGCACCTTATCCGCCACTTCAACGCCTTTGGCGCCGATTTGATCCGGTAACTGAGCGATAGTCGCTGCCAGTTTGCCATCTTTTACGGCCTTTTCGCCATCCGGCGTACCGTCAAATCCAACCACCATCACATCTGCTTTACCGGCAGTTTGCAGCGCGCGCAGTGCGCCCAGCGCCATTTCATCGTTCTGGGCGAAGACAGCCTGAACATCCGGATGCGCGGTCAGCAGGTTCTGCATGACGTTCAGACCCTTAGTACGGTCGAAATCGGCAGGCTGGCTGGCCAGGACATTAAATTTGTGGGCGGCTACCGCCTGCTGGAAACCTTCGCCACGCTCACGCGCCGCAGATGTTCCGGCAATGCCTTGCAACTCAATCACTTTGGCGCCTTCGCCAGCTTTTTTCGCGATATAGTCGCCAGCGATCTTACCGCCCAGCACGTTATCAGACGCGATATGGCTGACGACATCGCCTTTGGTTGCCTGGCGGTCAAGCGTGATAACCGGAATCTTCGCCTGGTTCGCCATCTTCACCGCGTTACCCACCGCATCGGAATCAGTCGGGTTGATCAGCAGAATTTTGGTCCCGCGAACGGTTAAATCCTGCACGTTCGCCAGCTCTTTGGCAGGGTTGTTCTGGGAGTCCAGCACCACCAGGTTATAACCCAGTTTATCCGCCTCTTTTTGCGCCCCGTCTTTTAACGACACGAAGAAGGGATTATTGAGGGTAGAGATCACCAGCGCAATGGTGTCTTTCGCCATTGCATTCGCGCTCACGGTGGCGCTCAGCGCAACAGCAGATACCAGGGTAGCCAGTTTTTTCATGTTCATATTTCAGATGTCCTGTAGTCGTTGTTACTGCTTTTTGTTGTCTACCAGTACCGCCAGCAAAATCACCACCGCTTTGACGATCATCTGGTAATAGGAGGAAACACCTAACAAATTCAAACCATTATTAAGGAAGCCGAGAATCAATGCGCCGATCAATGTCCCAACAATGCGCCCTTTACCGCCTGCAAGGCTGGTGCCGCCCAGCACCACGGCGGCAATAGCATCCAGCTCATAGCCGGTACCCGCCGTCGGCTGCGCGGAAGAGAGGCGCGCCACTTCAATGATGCCCGCCAGCGACGCTGTCAGGCCGCAAAGTGAATAGACGATAATTTTCACTTTGCTCACGCTAATGCCAGACAGGCGCGTCGCCGCTTCGTTACCGCCCAGCGCGTAGATATAGCGTCCCAGACGGGTGTGATGCAGCATATACCAGGCGGCGATAAAGACGATGGCCATGATCCAGACCGGCGTAGGAACGCCCAGCGGACGGCCGATACCGAACCAGCCAAACAGATCGGCGTTATCGGTAAAGCCGGTGTTGACCGGGCTACCGTCGGTGTAAACCATCGTCACGCCGCGCAGTAGCAGCATCATCACCAGCGTAGCGATAAACGCCTGTACGCGGCCTTTCGCGACGATAACGCCAGTAACGGCGCCAATCGCAGCGCCCAGCGCCAGCGCGGCGGCAACCGCGACCAGCGCATTCACTTCAACGCCGACGATTGAAGCGGCAACCGCGCCGGTGAGCGCCAGCAGGGAACCGACGGACAGATCGATCCCCGATGTCAGAATCACCAACGTCATCCCTACCGCCATAATGGCGTTGACGGAGGTCTGTTGAAGAATATTGAACAGATTATTAACGGTAAAAAAGTTGGGGCTCAACGTCGAAACAATCGCGATCAACACCAGCAGGGCAATGAGCGACTTCTGCTCAAGAAGCCACGCTTTAGTGAAATAACGGCGACCAGAAACAGCCTGGGTTGTCATCTTTTTTACTCCTGATTCACGCGATTAAGCTTGCCCACTGCGGCAGCCATTAACACTTCCTGGGTGGCCTGCTCGCGAGTAAATTCACCGCTGAGATGCCCTTCATGCATGACGATGATGCGATCGCTCATGCCTAATACTTCTGGCATCTCAGATGAGACCAGAATGATGCTCAGGCCGTCGGCCTTAAACTGGTTGATAAGCTGGTAAATCTCTTTCTTGGCGCCGACGTCCACGCCGCGGGTCGGCTCGTCGAGAATGAGCACTTTCGGGCGCGTCATCAACCCGCGGGCAATCGCCACTTTTTGCTGATTACCGCCAGAAAGCAGGCCTATCGCCTGTTCCATTGACGGTGTCTTGACGTTGAACAGACGGATAAAATCCCCCACCGCCTGCTGCTCATCTTTGTGTTTCAGGCTTCCGCCAGCGCGGCTGAAATAGTCCAGCGCCGTCAGCGACATATTCTCTTTAACTGACATGCCGAGCACCAGTCCATCGCGCTTACGGTCTTCAGAGATATAAACGATGCCATTGGCCAACCCGTCCTGCGGAGAACGCGTCACCACTTCGTGTCCATCAAGCGTCACGTAACCGCTGGTTCGCGGCATCGCGCCGTACAATACTTTCATCAACTCGGTGCGACCGGCGCCCATCAGGCCGGAGATGCCAAGAATCTCGCCTTTTCGCAGCACAAAAGAGACATCATTCACGCCCGGTCCGCACAGATTATCGACCTTCAGGCGAATCTCACCCGGCGCGTTATCCAGATGCGGGTACTGATCTTCCAGCTTACGTCCCACCATCATTTCGATAAGAGAATCTTCGGTCAACGTGGCCACTTCACGCTCGGCGATAAATTGCCCATCGCGGAAGACCGTCACGTCATCGCAAATTTCGAAAATCTCTTTCATACGGTGAGAGATATAGACAATGCCGCGCCCCTGCGATTTTAATTCGCGGATAACGCGGAACAGAGAGTCGGTTTCAGTGTCGGTCAGCGCATCGGTCGGTTCATCCATAATGATGACTTTGGATTCGAAGCTCAGCACTTTGGCGATTTCCACCATTTGCTGATCGCCGATAGAGAGTTCGCCCACCAGCTTATCGCTCTTAAAGCGCAGATTGAGTTTGGCTAAGAGGTGGTCGGCTTCGGCATACATCTTTTTCCAGTCGATTTTGCCAAAGCGATTCACAAACTCACGGCCCAGGAAGATGTTTTCCGCAATGGTCAACTGCGGGATCAGGTTCAGTTCCTGATGAATAATGCCGATCCCGGCTTCCTGAGACGATTTAGGCCCATTAAAGGTGGTCTCTTTACCCAGCCATAACAACGATCCCGCATCTCGCGTATAGATGCCGGTTAATACTTTCATCATGGTGGATTTTCCGGCGCCGTTTTCCCCCACCAGCGCCATAACGCGGCCAGGATAAACGTTTAACGCGGCGCCGGAGAGAGCCTTCACGCCGGGGAACGCTTTATCGATCCCTTTGAGTTGCAGTAATGCGTCCATAGCGGCCTCAGAAAGTGACGCCAGCGCAAAGAATGACGTTCGCATACGGGGAACACTCCCCGCTGCGAATCACTGCCTGACTGTCTGCAGTCAATTTTTTGAATTGTTCGTGTGTCGTATAACTAATTTTTATGGTGTTTCCCTGGTGTTGCTGCAGTTGCTCAAGGTGAGTGAGCAACGTTTCGTGGAGCTGCGGATTCTGTTGTTTGATTTCCGTTGCAAGAATCGCCGCCTCAACCTGCATTTCCCGGGTCACGACATCCACCACCTGCATAAAAGAAGGTACGCCCTGGGTTAGTGCCATATCGATACGCGCAGTGCTATTCGGGATGGGTAAACCCGCATCACAGACCACCAGAGTATCAGTATGCCCCAGACGGGAAATGACCGACGAGATTTCAGAGTTGAGTACGGTGCCTTTCTTCATTTTTCTGCTCCACTAGCGAAACGTTTCGCTGGCCGCAGTGTAACCCTGGATGTGTTCATAAAACCATCATAACGTAACAGAATTGTGATCGCCGTCGAAACGTTTCGCTAGCGGAAATCAGGTGAAGATAATCACCCGATGGCGATTATCGTGTGGGAATCTACGGATTGGCCAGGCCGGGCAAGCCAACGCGGCCCCCGGCATGGTGATGGGAGGTTAAATCTCGACCTGCGTACCTAACTCAATCACACGGTTAGGCGGGATCTCGAACTGATCCGGCGCGCGCAGGGCGTTGCGTTGCAACAACAAATACAGCTTGCCGCGCAGACGCAAATACCACGGGCGTTTGCCGACAATCAACGACTCGTGCGACATAAAGAACGACGTTTCCATCATCCGACAGCTAAGCCCTTCCAGACCGCAGCGGTGGAACACCTCTTCAACGTTTGGCGTTTCGCGCCAGCCGTAGCTGGCCACCACGCGCCAGAATGTCGGAGACAACTGCTCAATCTGCACCCGGCGAACGTTATGCACATAAGGCGCATCTTCCGTACGCAACGTCAGTAAGATTACGCGCTCATGCAACACTTTGTTGTGCTTCAGGTTATGCAATAAAGCAAAAGGGATCACACTGAGCGCGCGCGACATGTATACGGCAGTACCCGGTACCCGAACCGGCGGTGACTTCTCCAGTGAAGCAATCATCGCTTCCAACGAATTACCGTGTTCATGCATACGACGCAACAGACGGAAACGCTCGCTCTTCCAGGTGGTCATGATCGTGAACATGATCAGGCCCAGGCTCAGCGGCAGCCAACCACCGGACAACAATTTGTCGAGGTTGGCCGAGAACAGCGGGATATCCACGCACAGGAATGCGATGAGGATCAGCGCGACAAAATATTTGTTCCAGTGCCAGTTCTTACGCGCCACGGTCGTAGAAAGAATAGACGTCAGCACCATCGTGCCGGTCACGGCGATACCATAGGCCGCCGCCAGGTTGCTGGAGTGCTCAAAGCTAACAATAACAACCACGACCGCGAAATAAAGCAGCCAGTTAACGAAAGGGATATAGATCTGACCGGACTCCATCTCGGAGGTATGGATAATGCGCATTGGCGACAAATAGCCAAGACGCACAGCCTGACGCGTCAGCGAAAAGACGCCGGAAATTACCGCCTGGGAGGCGATCACCGTCGCCAGCGCGGCCAGAATAAGCAGCGGAATTAACGCCCAGTCCGGCGCCAACAGGAAGAAGGGGTTTTTAATCGCTTCCGGATGCTTTAGTAGCAATGCGCCCTGACCAAAGTAGTTCAGTACTAACGACGGCAATACCACGGTAAACCACGCCAGGCGAATCGGGAACTTACCGAAGTGTCCCATATCGGCGTACAACGCCTCTACGCCGGTAATCGACAGCACCACCGCGCCCAACGCAATAAATGATACGGTTTTATATTCAAGGAAAAAACGTACCGCCCAGACAGGATTCAGCGCATGTAACACTTCGGGATTGGCGATAATACTGCGCAGGCCAAGTACCGCCAGGATTAAAAACCAGGTCAGCATGATCGGCGCAAAGAGTTTCCCTACCATTCCCGTACCGTGCTTCTGAATCATAAACAACAGAGTCAGCACAATAATGGAGAGCGGGACAATCCAGGTATCCAGCTGCGGCGCGACAATCTCCAGGCCTTCAATCGCCGACATCACCGAAATCGCCGGCGTAATCACCACTTCGCCATAGAAAAAGCTGCCGCCTATCAGTCCCATGATAACTAACATGGATGTGGTGCGCGCCGAGGTATTACGCCCGGCAAGCGACATCAGCGTCAAAATTCCACCTTCACCCGCGTTATCGGCGCGCATCACGAAGGTGAGATATTTGATGGAAACCACAAAGATGAGTAGCCAGAAGATCAGCGACAGAAAACCAAACACGGCATCTCGTTCAACGCCAAAACCAAACTGACCGGACAAACATTCACGAAGCGTATAAAGCGGGCTGGTACCAATATCACCGTAGACAACCCCAATAGCTGCGAGGGTTATCGCAGGCAACGATTGCTTATTATCAGTGCTCATAGACTCATCTTTCGTTTATACACGTCACCCTTCACGCTACCTCCTTGTCGGCTGCATTCGCTTACCCCAGTCACACGTTTAAGTCAGTGCCAGGGGATTCACTCCTTTGCCGCCTTGATGTAGTTTGAATGAATGAGTGTATAGATATGAAATGTGTGCTTAGTCCCTTGGCCCACAAAAAAGCGCACAGTATGCACGATTAATCATAAAATCGTACCCCTAAATGAAGCCAGATTAACCTGGCTCAAAGAAAAATAAACAGCGCGTCAGACGATTACAGCCCCGGTGGTGAAACGTCTATACTCGCAATTAGCACGATCCATTTGTCGAAAGGACGCCTCTTTATTATGGCTCACCCACATTTATTAGCGGAAAGAATTTCCCGTCTGAGCAGCGCCCTTGAGAAGGGGCTGTATGAACGTAGTCACGCCATACGCCTTTGCCTACTGGCGGCGTTAAGCGGTGAGAGCGTCTTTTTGTTGGGCCCGCCCGGTATCGCCAAGAGTCTGATTGCCCGCCGCCTGAAGTTTGCTTTCCAGCGCGCCCGCGCGTTTGAATATCTGATGACACGCTTTTCCACGCCGGAAGAGGTTTTTGGCCCGCTCTCTATTCAGGCGCTGAAAGATGAAGGACGTTACGAGCGTTTGACCGCCGGTTATCTTCCGGAGGCCGAAATTGTTTTTCTGGATGAAATCTGGAAAGCCGGGCCCGCTATCCTGAACACATTGCTGACCGCCATTAACGAACGCCATTTCCGCAACGGCGCGTTTGAGGAAAAAATTCCGATGCGGCTGCTGGTGGCGGCCTCTAACGAACTGCCCGAAGCGGACAGCAGCCTGGAAGCCTTGTACGACCGAATGTTGATTCGCCTGTGGCTGGATAAAGTTCAGGATAAAGCCAATTTCCGCTCCATGCTGGTTAGTCAGCAGGATGAGAGCGATAACCCGGTCCCCGCCTCGTTACAGGTTAGCGACGAAGAATATCAACAGTGGCAAAAAGATATCGGCGCGATTTCACTCCCTGATCCGGTCTTTGAGCTGGTATTTACTCTGCGCCAACAGCTGGATAATTTGCCGAATGCGCCTTATGTCTCCGACCGTCGCTGGAAGAAAGCCATCCGCCTGTTACAGGCCAGCGCCTTCTTTAGCGGACGCGACGCGGTTGCGCCGATTGACCTTATCCTGCTAAAAGATTGCTTGTGGTATGACGCGCAGAGTCTGAATCTCATGCAACAGCAACTGGAAATATTGATGACCGGACACGCCTGGCAGCAGCAGGCCATGCTGACTCGCCTCGGCGGTATCGTCCAGCGCCGCCTCCAGTTGCAGCAACAGCAAAGCGATAAAACCGCCTTCACCGTCATTAAAGAAGGCGGTATGTTCAGCCGTCGCCCGCATTACACTTTACCGCCGGAAGCCAGTGCGTCAACGTTGACGTTATTGCTACAAAAACCGCTAAAACTGCATGATATGGAAGTAATCCATATTACCTTTGACCGCAGCGCGCTGGAACTTTGGCTGACCAAAGGCGGCGAGATCCGCGGCAAACTGAACGGGATCGGCTTTGCCCAAACGTTGAATATGGAAGTCGATAACACTCAACATCTGGTGGTGCGCGACATCAGTCTACAAGGTACCCGTCTGGCGTTACCGGGAGCGGCTGAAGACAGTATGCCTGCGGAGATCAAACAGCAGTTGGAAACGTTAGAAAACGACTGGCGCCAGCAGCATACCCGCTTCAGTGAGCAGCAACATTGCCTGTTTATTCACAGCGACTGGTTAGGGCGCATTGAGGCCAGCCTGCAGGATGTAGGAGAACAGATCCGCCAGGCGCAACAATGCTGACGCTGGATACGCTAAATGCCATGCTGGCCGTCAGCGAAGAGGGAATGGTCGAAGAGATGATCCTTGCGCTACTGGCTTCCCCACAGCTGGTCATTTTCTTTGAAAAGTTTCCGCGTTTAAAAAACGCCGTGACCGCCGATCTCCCGCGCTGGCGGGAAGCGCTACGCAGCCGTCTTAAAGACGCACGCGTTCCGCCGGAACTCACGGAAGAGGTCATGTGTTATCAACAAAGCCAACTTCTCTCTACATCACAGTTCATCGTGCAACTGCCGCAAATACTGGCGTTGCTTCACCGCCTGAATTCACCGTATGCCGCGCAGGCGAAGCAGTTGACGGAGAGCAACAGTACCTTTACCCCTGCGCTACACACGCTTTTTTTGCAACGCTGGCGGTTAAGTCTGGTCGTGCAGGCCACCACGTTAAACCAGCAACTACTGGAAGAAGAGCGCGAGCAGTTGCTGAGTGACGTTCAGGAACGGATGACGCTGAGCGGGCAACTGGAACCGACGCTGGCGGAAAATGATAATGCCGCAGGCCGCCTGTGGGATATGAGCGCGGGCCAGCTTAAACGTGGTGATTATCAACTGATCGTAAAATACGGCGAATTTCTCGCCGCCCAGCCGGAGCTAATGCAACTGGCGGAACAACTGGGACGTTCGCGGGAAGCCAAATCGGTACCGAAAAAAGACGCGCCGATGGAAACCTTTCGTACACTGGTACGCGAACCCGCTACGGTGCCGGAGCAGGTTGACGGTATTCAGCAAGGCGATGATATTCTGCGCCTGTTGCCGCCAGAGCTGGCGACGCTCGGCATCACCGAGCTGGAATATGAATTCTACCGCCGGTTAGTGGAAAAACAGCTCCTCACCTATCGCCTGTATGGCGAAGCGTGGCGTGAGAAAGTGACCGAACGGCCGGTAGTACACCAGGATGTCGACGAGCAGCCGCGCGGACCGTTTATTGTCTGCGTCGATACTTCAGGCTCGATGGGAGGATTTAACGAGCAGTGCGCAAAAGCGTTCTGCCTGGCGTTGATGCGCGTTGCGCTGGCGGATAACCGCCGCTGCTTTATTATGCTGTTTTCCACTGACGTTGTGCGTTATGAACTCTCCGGCCCGGAAGGTATCGAGCAGGCCATCCGCTTTTTAAGTCAGCGTTTTCGCGGCGGCACAGATATCGCCAGCTGTTTTCGCGCCATTATTGAAAGAATGCAGGGACGGGAATGGTTTGATGCCGATGCGGTGGTCATTTCGGATTTTATCGCCCAGCGCTTGCCGGATGACGTGGTGAGCAAAGTGGAAGAGTTGCAGCGTCTTCACCAGCATCGATTCCATGCGGTGGCGATGTCGGCGCACGGCAAACCCGGCATCATGCGCATTTTCGATCATATCTGGCGCTTTGACACCGGGATGCGAAGCCGCCTGCTGAGACGCTGGCGGCGCTAACGGCTTATAAAATAGCAGGAATGCTTTCGCGAACCTGCGCGGGCCATACGCCGCACTGTACCTGACCAATATGCGGCAATTGCAGCAGCAACATCGTCAGACGCGACTGCCCAATCCCGCCGCCGATGGTCTGCGGCATTTCGCCGCGCAGCAGCGCCTGATGCCACTCCAGTTGCAGGCGATCTTCATCACCGGTCAACGCCAGCTGGCGCATCAGCGTATCGGCATCTACGCGGATACCCATAGAGGAAAGCTCAAACGCATCTTCCAGCACCGGGTTCCACACCAGGATATCGCCGTTCAGACCGGCGTAGCCCAGCTCAGATGCGGAGCTCCAGTCATCATAATCCGGCGCGCGTACATCATGGCGGTGGCCATCGCTCAGTTTACCGCCGATCCCCACCAGGAAAACGGCGCCAAGTTCTTTGGCGATCGCGCGTTCGCGCCCTTTCGCATCCAGATCCGGATAGCGAGACAACAGCTCCTGGCTGTGAACAAACTGAATTTGCTCTGGCAGGAACGGCGCCAGACCAAACTGTTTATGCACTTCCGCTTCCGTCGCCTTAATTCCTGCCCATATAGCCTCTACTGTGCTTTTCAGGGTGGAAAATTGGCGCTCGCCATCGCCCATGACACGCTCCCAGTCCCACTGATCCACATAGACCGAGTGGAGCGGAGAGAGTCGGTCTTCATCGGGGCGAAGGGCTTTCATGTGCGTGTACAGCCCTTCGCCCGCGCTGAAGTCATGTTGCCCCAGGGTTTGACGTTTCCACTTCGCCAGTGAATGCACCACTTCGAACTGGGCGTCAGGCAACGCTTTCACTTTTACCTGCACCGCTTTTTCACAGCCGGACAAATTATCCTGCGTACCATCCCCTACGCGACTCAGAATCGGCGCCTGGACCTCAATCAGACCCAGACGCTCCTCCAGCTGGCGAGAGAAATGTGATTTCACGAAGCTAATTTGACGTTGTTTGGCAATGTAAGCGGTTTTCATTTTTTTACTCCTGCGTCCTGTTGCCTATGATTAAGCAACAAAACGAGAGTACTATTCAATAATCTACAGATAAAAAGCTAACTTCGATTTTGATTCGTTAAAAATAATGGCTAAAATAGAAATAATCATTAATCTGCATAAGAAAAAGCGATGGAAAATTATCAGATCGACAATCTGGACCGCGGCATACTTGACGCCTTAATGGGAAATGCCCGCACCGCCTACGCCGAACTGGCCAAACAATTTGGCGTTAGCCCTGGAACCATTCACGTTCGCGTCGAGAAAATGAAGCAGGCCGGGATCATTACGGGCGCACGGATTGACGTCAGCCCTAAACAACTGGGCTACGATGTGGGCTGCTTTATTGGCATCATCCTCAAAAGCGCCAAAGACTATCCCTCCGCACTGGCCCGGCTGGAAAGCCTGGATGAGGTGACGGAAGCGTATTACACCACCGGTCACTACAGCATCTTTATAAAAGTGATGTGCAAATCAATCGACGCGCTTCAGCACGTACTTATCAACAAGATCCAAACAATTGATGAAATTCAGTCCACTGAGACACTGATCGTCTTGCAGAACCCGATCATGCGCACCATCAAGCCATGATCGGCTTTTTTAATCCCACATTTTTCCACAGGTAGATCCCAGCTCGTTCACAGAGTACAATGCAGCCTCTTTACCTGAGCGAGCGATCAATGGCAGACATTACTCTTATCAGCGGCAGCACCCTGGGCGGCGCCGAATACGTCGCGGAACATCTGGCGGAAAAGCTGGAAGCTGCCGGTTTTTCAACCGAAACGGTGCACGGTCCGCTATTAGAGGATCTGTCAACTTCCGGGATCTGGCTGATAATCAGCTCAACGCACGGCGCCGGAGACATTCCGGACAACCTGACCCCTTTCTATGAAGACCTTCAGACGCAGAAACCCGATCTTTCCGCGGTACGTTTCGGCGCAATTGGCATTGGCAGTCGAGAATACGACACGTTTTGCGGCGCGATTGAGAAAATAGAAGCGGAACTGAAAGGCGCTGGCGCAAAACAGGTTGGGGAAACACTGAAGATCAACATTCTTGAACATGAGATTCCGGAAGATCCAGCGGAGATTTGGCTCGGATCCTGGATTAATTTACTCAAATAAGTGTAAAGATCGTGCGATCCATTGTGGATAAATCTGGTGGAAAGCTTGGATCAACCGGTAGTTATCCAAAGAATAACCGTTGTTCACTTTTTGAGTTGTGTATAAGTACCCGTTTTGATCCCAGCTTATACGGGCCACGATCACCGATCATTCACAGCTAGTGATCCTTTCCAACGCATTGATCTTTATTACAGGATCCGGGTTATCCACAGTCTGGTGCGATCCTAATAAGAGATCACAATAGTACAGATCTCTAAATAAAAAGATCTTCTTTTTAATAGCCCGGATCCCGGGGCTTTCTCCATCGGCTAAAGTTGAGTAGAATCCACCGCCTGGGCTTCAATCCATTTTCACACCGCGTTATGCGAGGCAATTACCATGTTTTATCAGGATCCTTTTGACGTCATTATTATTGGCGGGGGTCATGCAGGCACTGAGGCCGCGATGGCCGCAGCGCGTATGGGTCAACAGACTCTGCTTTTGACACACAATATTGACACGTTGGGACAGATGAGCTGCAACCCGGCGATCGGCGGTATTGGAAAGGGACATCTGGTAAAAGAGGTGGATGCGCTCGGCGGTCTGATGGCGAAAGCGATCGATCAGGCAGGTATTCAGTTTAGGATACTAAACGCCAGCAAAGGTCCGGCTGTTCGCGCTACCCGGGCTCAGGCGGATCGAGTGCTTTATCGCCAGGCGGTTCGTACCGCGCTGGAGAATCAGCCGAATCTGATGATCTTCCAGCAGGCGGTTGAAGATCTGATTGTCGAGAACGATCGCGTTGTTGGCGCCGTCACCCAGATGGGACTCAAATTCCGCGCCAAAGCGGTGGTACTGACCGTCGGGACCTTCCTCGACGGCAAAATTCATATTGGTCTGGATAACTACAGCGGTGGCCGCGCTGGCGATCCGCCGTCCATCCCGCTGTCACGCCGTCTGCGTGAACTCCCGCTTCGCGTCAGCCGCCTGAAAACCGGCACACCGCCGCGTATTGATGCGCGCACGATTGATTTCAGCGTGCTCGGCCAGCAAAACAGCGATAACCCGATGCCGGTCTTCTCATTCCTGGGTGATGCTTCTCAGCATCCGCGCCAGATGCCGTGTTACATCACGCATACCAATGAGAAAACCCATGACGTGATCCGCAATAACCTCGATCGTAGCCCAATGTACGCTGGCGTGATCGAAGGGATCGGCCCACGCTACTGTCCGTCGATCGAAGACAAGGTGATGCGCTTTGCCGATCGTAACCAGCACCAGATCTTCCTGGAGCCGGAAGGACTGACCTCTAACGAAATTTACCCTAACGGTATCTCCACCAGCCTGCCGTTTGACGTGCAGATGCAGATTGTCCGTTCCATGCAGGGTATGGAGAACGCGAAGATCGTTCGCCCTGGTTACGCGATTGAGTATGATTTCTTCGACCCGCGCGATCTGAAACCGACTCTGGAAAGTAAATTTATTCACGGCCTGTTCTTTGCTGGTCAAATCAACGGTACTACCGGCTATGAAGAGGCTGCGGCGCAGGGCTTGCTCGCTGGTCTGAATGCCGCGCGTCTTTCCGCCGACAAAGAGGGCTGGGCGCCTGCGCGTTCTCAGGCTTATCTCGGCGTGCTGGTGGACGATCTCTGTACGCTGGGCACCAAAGAGCCGTATCGCATGTTTACCTCCCGCGCCGAATATCGCCTGATGCTGCGTGAGGACAACGCCGATCTGCGTCTGACCGAAATGGGCCGCGAGCTGGGTCTGGTGGATGATGAACGCTGGGCGCGATTCAACGAGAAGCTGGAAAATATCGAACGCGAACGTCAGCGGCTGAAATCGACATGGGTAACGCCGTCTGCGGAATCCGCCGATGAAGTGAATGCGCATTTGACCACGCCTCTCTCCCGTGAGGCCAGCGGCGAAGATTTGTTGCGTCGTCCGGAAATGACCTACGCGCAGCTCACTTCACTTGCCGTATTCGCGCCTGCGCTTGAAGATGAGCAAGCCGCTGAGCAGGTGGAAATCCAGGTCAAATACGAAGGTTATATCGCTCGCCAGCAGGATGAGATTGAAAAACAACTACGTAACGAGAATACGTTGCTGCCTGCCACGCTGGATTATCGTCAGGTTTCCGGTCTGTCGAACGAAGTTATCGCCAAGCTGAACGATCATAAACCGGCGTCTATCGGCCAGGCATCGCGTATCTCCGGCGTTACGCCAGCGGCAATCTCCATTCTGCTGGTATGGCTGAAAAAACAAGGTATGCTGCGTCGTAGCGCTTGATAACACTAATTTGGCGGGGGCGTTTCGCTTGCCCGCCCTACAAATTTGTAGGCCCGATAAGCGAAAGCGCATCGGGCATTTGATTATTAACAGGTAATGACCGTGCTCAACAAACTCTCTCGTCTGCTGGCTGATGCCGGTATTTCTCTTACCGATCACCAGAAAACGCTGCTGGTCGCCTACGTTGATATGCTGCACAAATGGAACAAAGCATACAACCTGACGTCAGTGCGGGATCCCAACGAAATGTTGGTACGCCATATTCTCGACAGCATAGTCGTTGCGCCGTATCTTCAGGGACAGCGTTTTATCGACGTAGGAACAGGACCGGGACTGCCGGGCATCCCGCTGGCTATTGTTCTCCCTGACGCGCATTTCACCTTACTCGACAGCCTGGGCAAGCGGGTACGTTTTCTGCGTCAGGTCCAGCACGAACTGAAACTGGAAAACATCACGCCGGTTCAAAGCCGCGTTGAAGCCTATCCCTCCGAACCGCCGTTTGATGGCGTTATCAGCCGCGCTTTCGCATCGTTGAATGATATGGTGAGCTGGTGTCACCATCTGCCGGGAGAGAAAGGGCGTTTTTATGCCTTAAAAGGGCAATTGCCAGGGGATGAAATTGCCTCACTACCTGACAATTTTAGCGTCGAATCTGTTGAAAAATTACGCGTTCCGCAACTGGAAGGCGAGCGGCATCTGGTGATTATTAAGTCAAACAAAGTTTAATTTTTATCAAAAAAAATAGAAAAAAAACGACGCGGCTTGTGTTAAAAATCGACAGGTATAACGCATTTCAGCGTTGTTACATTTAACTCTGGATTTACGGTTTCGTTTCAACATGACAACGTCGCTTCTTTTGTTAAAACAGAGAGTAATCAACTTTGTAAATATCAGTCTGCTAAAAATCGAATCGAAAAATCACTTTTGCTTGTTAAATTTTTATTATAAATGTCAATGGGGCGTTTTTAAGGTGTAAGCTGGTATTTTTAAAACAGTACCTGGTTTTACGCTTAAATATCAAAAAGATGAAAAGGCATGAATTGACACGTAAATGAATTGCGTAAGCATGAATATGTTTAATGTGTGATCTGGTGCACGCTTTATCGCCAGTGTTTTCGCGCTATTTGCAGTTTTGTACGATCGTTCACACTTTGGCTAAAAGTTAAAAATGCGGGCCAGAGAAAAATATTTAAACATTTATTCACCTTTTGGCTACTTATTGTTTGAAATCACGGGGGCGCACCGTATAATTTGACCGCTTTTTGATGCTTGACTCTAAGTCTTAAAGAACGTTTTATACGACACGCGGCATACCTCGAAGTGAGCAGGAGTAAAAACGTGATGTCTGTGTCGCTCGTGAGTCGAAACGTTGCTCGTAAGCTTCTGTTCATTCAGTTTCTGGCGGTAATAGCAAGTGGATTGCTGTTTTGCCTCAAAGACCCCTTCTGGGGCATCTCCGCAGTATGTGGGGGATTGGCAGTGGCACTGCCTAATATGTTGTTTATGATATTTGCCTGGCGTCACCAGGCGCATACACCTGCTAAGGGCCGCGTGTCCTGGACTTTCGCCTTCGGTGAAGCCTTCAAGGTGTTAGCGATGCTGGTTTTACTGGTGGTGGCGTTGGCGGTTTTAAAGGCGGTTTTTTTGCCGCTGATCGTTACGTGGGTTTTGGTGCTGGTGGTTCAGATACTGGCGCCGGCTGTAATTAACAACAAAGGGTAAAAGGCATCATGGCTTCAGAAAATATGACGCCGCAGGAATACATAGGACACCATCTGAATAACCTTCAGCTGGACCTGCGTACTTTCTCGCTGGTAGATCCGCAGAACCCCCCAGCCACCTTCTGGACGCTCAATATTGACTCCATGTTCTTCTCGGTGGTGCTGGGTCTGTTGTTTCTGGTGATGTTCCGTAGCGTTGCTAAAAAAGCGACCAGCGGCGTGCCAGGCAAGTTTCAGACCGCGATTGAGCTGATAGTCGGCTTTGTGCATGGCAGCGTCAAAGACATGTACCATGGCAAAAGCAAGCTGATTGCGCCGCTGGCCCTGACGATTTTCGTCTGGGTATTCCTTATGAACCTGATGGACTTACTGCCTATCGACCTGCTGCCGTATATCGCTGAGCATTGGCTGGGTCTGCCGGCAACGCGCGTGGTGCCGTCTGCTGACGTCAACATCACCCTGTCGATGGCGCTGGGCGTATTCATCCTTATTCTGTTCTACAGCATCAAAATGAAAGGCATCGGCGGCTTCGCAAAAGAGTTGACGCTGCAGCCGTTCAATCACTGGGCGTTCATTCCTGTCAACTTAATCCTTGAAGGGGTAAGCCTGCTGTCCAAACCGGTATCTCTGGGTCTGCGACTGTTCGGCAACATGTATGCCGGTGAGCTGATTTTCATTCTGATTGCTGGTCTGTTGCCGTGGTGGTCACAGTGGATTCTGAATGTGCCGTGGGCCATTTTCCACATCCTGATTATTACGCTACAAGCCTTCATCTTCATGGTTCTGACGATTGTCTATCTGTCGATGGCGTCCGAAGAGCATTAATTTACCAACACTACTACGTTTTAACTGAAACAAACTGGAGACTGTCATGGAAAACCTGAATATGGATCTGCTGTACATGGCTGCCGCTGTGATGATGGGTCTGGCGGCAATCGGTGCTGCGATCGGTATCGGCATCCTCGGGGGTAAATTCCTGGAAGGCGCGGCGCGTCAACCTGATCTGATTCCTCTGCTGCGTACTCAGTTCTTTATCGTTATGGGTCTGGTGGATGCTATCCCGATGATCGCTGTAGGTCTGGGTCTGTACGTGATGTTCGCTGTCGCGTAGTAAGCGTTGCTTGAATTAAGAGCAATATCAGAAGGTTAACTAGATAGAGGCATTGTGCTGTGAATCTTAACGCAACAATCCTCGGCCAGGCCATCGCGTTTATTATCTTTGTCTGGTTTTGCATGAAGTTCGTATGGCCGCCGTTAATGGCAGCCATCGAGAAACGTCAGAAAGAAATTGCTGACGGTCTCGCTTCTGCTGAACGAGCACATAAGGATCTTGACCTTGCAAAGGCCAGCGCGACCGACCAGCTGAAAAAAGCGAAAGCGGAAGCTCAGGTAATCATCGAGCAGGCAAACAAACGCCGCGCTCAGATCCTGGACGAAGCCAAAACTGAAGCAGAGCAGGAACGTACTAAAATCGTGGCGCAGGCGCAGGCGGAAATTGACGCCGAGCGTAAACGTGCCCGTGAAGAGCTGCGTAAGCAAGTTGCTATCCTGGCTGTTGCTGGTGCCGAGAAGATCATCGAACGTTCCGTGGATGAAGCTGCTAACAGCGACATCGTGGATAAACTTGTCGCTGAACTGTAAGGAGGGAGGGGCTGATGTCTGAATTTGTTACGGTAGCTCGCCCCTACGCCAAAGCAGCTTTTGACTTTGCCGTTGAACACCAAAGTGTAGAGCGCTGGCAGGATATGCTGGCGTTTGCCGCCGAGGTAACCAAGAACGAACAAATGGCAGAGCTTCTCTCTGGCGCACTGGCGCCGGAAACGCTCGCTGAGTCGTTTATCGCAGTCTGCGGTGAGCAGTTAGACGAAAACGGTCAGAACCTGATTCGGGTGATGGCTGAAAATAATCGTCTGAATGCGCTCCCGGATGTTCTGGAGCAGTTTATTCATCTGCGTGCCGCCAGTGAAGCTACCTCCGAGGTAGAAATTACGTCGGCAACCGCATTGAGTGAAGAGCAGCTTTCGAAAATCAGCGCCGCGATGGAAAAACGTCTGTCACGCAAAGTGAAGCTGAATTGCAAAATCGATAAGTCTGTAATGGCAGGCGTTATCATCCGGGCGGGTGATATGGTCATTGATGGCAGCGTACGCGGCCGTCTTGAGCGCCTTGCAGACGTCTTGCAGTCTTAAGGGGACTGGAGCATGCAACTGAATTCCACCGAAATCAGCGAACTGATCAAGCAGCGCATTGCTCAGTTCAATGTGGTGAGCGAAGCTCACAACGAAGGTACTATTGTTTCTGTCAGTGACGGTGTTATCCGCATTCACGGCCTGGCCGATTGTATGCAGGGTGAAATGATCTCCCTGCCGGGTAACCGTTACGCTATCGCATTGAACCTGGAGCGCGACTCCGTGGGTGCGGTAGTCATGGGTCCATACGCTGACCTTGCCGAAGGCATGAAGGTTAAATGTACGGGTCGTATCCTGGAAGTTCCGGTTGGCCGCGGCCTGCTGGGACGTGTGGTAAACACCCTGGGTGCGCCAATCGACGGTAAAGGTCCGGTTGATAATGACGGCTTCTCTGCCGTTGAAGCGATTGCGCCGGGCGTTATCGATCGTCAGTCTGTCGATCAGCCGGTGCAGACCGGTTATAAATCCGTTGACGCCATGATCCCAATCGGTCGTGGTCAGCGTGAACTGATCATCGGTGACCGTCAGACCGGTAAAACCGCACTGGCTATCGATGCCATCATCAACCAGCGCGATTCCGGTATCAAATGTATCTATGTCGCTATCGGCCAGAAAGCGTCCACCATCTCTAACGTGGTGCGTAAACTGGAAGAACACGGCGCGCTGGCTAACACCATTGTAGTGGTGGCAACCGCGTCCGAATCCGCTGCGCTGCAATATCTGGCGCCGTATGCCGGTTGCGCAATGGGCGAATACTTCCGCGACCGCGGCGAAGATGCACTGATCATTTACGATGACCTGTCTAAACAGGCTGTTGCTTACCGTCAGATCTCCCTGCTGCTGCGTCGTCCACCAGGACGTGAAGCATTCCCGGGCGACGTATTCTACCTCCACTCTCGTCTGCTGGAGCGTGCTGCGCGTGTTAACGCCGACTACGTCGAAGCCTTCACCAAAGGTGAAGTGAAAGGGAAAACCGGCTCTCTGACCGCGCTGCCGATTATTGAAACGCAGGCAGGTGACGTTTCCGCGTTCGTTCCGACCAACGTAATTTCGATTACCGATGGTCAGATCTTCCTGGAATCTAACCTGTTTAACGCCGGTATTCGTCCTGCGGTTAACCCGGGTATCTCGGTATCCCGTGTAGGTGGCGCAGCCCAGACCAAGATCATGAAAAAACTGTCCGGTGGTATTCGTACCGCGCTGGCGCAGTATCGTGAACTGGCGGCGTTCTCTCAGTTTGCATCCGACCTTGACGATGCCACCCGTAAACAGCTTGACCACGGTCAGAAAGTGACCGAACTGCTGAAACAGAAACAGTATGCGCCGATGTCCGTCGCGCAGCAGTCTCTGGTTCTGTTCGCAGCAGAACGTGGTTATCTGGCGGATGTCGAACTGGCGAAAATCGGTAGCTTCGAAGCCGCACTGCTGGCTTACGTCGACCGTGATCACGCTCCGCTGATGCAAGAGATCAACCAGTCCGGTGGCTATAACGACGAAATCGAAGGCAAGCTGAAAGGCATCCTCGATTCCTTCAAAGCAACCCAGTCCTGGTAACGTCTGGCGGCTTGCCTTAGGGCAGGCCGTAAGGCATTGAGGAGAAGCTCATGGCCGGCGCAAAAGAGATACGTAGTAAGATCGCAAGCGTCCAGAACACGCAAAAGATCACTAAAGCGATGGAGATGGTCGCCGCTTCCAAAATGCGTAAATCGCAGGATCGCATGGCGGCCAGCCGTCCTTATGCAGAGACCATGCGCAAAGTGATTGGTCACCTTGCGAACGGTAATCTGGAATATAAGCACCCCTACCTGGAAGAGCGCGACGTTAAACGCGTGGGCTACCTGGTAGTGTCGACCGACCGTGGTTTGTGCGGTGGCTTGAACATTAACCTGTTCAAAAAGCTGCTGGCGGATATGAAGGCATGGTCCGATAAAGGCGTTCAGTGCGAACTCGCAATGATCGGCTCTAAGGGCGTGTCATTCTTTAATTCCGTAGGTGGCAACGTTGTCGCTCAGGTGACAGGTATGGGGGATAACCCTTCGCTGTCCGAACTGATCGGTCCGGTTAAAGTGATGTTGCAGGCCTACGACGAAGGCCGTCTGGACAAGCTTTACATTGTCAGCAACAAATTTATTAACACCATGTCTCAGGTGCCGACGATCACTCAACTGCTGCCGCTGCCGGCGTCAGAAGATGATGATCTGAAGCGTAAAGCCTGGGATTACCTGTATGAACCCGACCCGAAAGCGCTGCTGGATACTCTCCTGCGTCGTTATGTGGAGTCTCAGGTTTATCAGGGCGTGGTAGAAAACCTGGCCAGCGAGCAGGCCGCACGAATGGTGGCGATGAAAGCCGCAACCGATAATGGCGGCAGCCTGATTAAAGAGCTGCAGTTGGTATACAACAAAGCTCGTCAGGCCAGCATTACTCAGGAACTCACCGAGATTGTCTCGGGGGCCGCCGCGGTTTAACCAGGTTATTTCGTAGAGGATTTAAGATGGCTACTGGAAAGATTGTCCAGGTAATCGGCGCCGTGGTCGACGTCGAGTTCCCTCAGGATGCCGTACCACGCGTGTACGATGCCCTTGAGGTGCAGAATGGTAATGAGAAGCTGGTGCTGGAAGTTCAGCAGCAGCTTGGCGGCGGTATCGTGCGTACCATCGCGATGGGGTCTTCTGACGGTCTGCGTCGCGGTCTGGATGTAAAAGATCTCGAACACCCGATCGAAGTCCCGGTAGGTAAAGCCACGCTGGGTCGTATCATGAACGTCCTGGGCGAACCGGTCGACATGAAAGGCGAGATCGGCGAAGAAGAACGTTGGGCGATTCACCGCGCAGCGCCTTCCTACGAAGAGTTGTCAAACTCTCAGGAACTGCTGGAAACCGGTATCAAAGTTATCGACCTGATGTGTCCGTTCGCGAAGGGCGGTAAAGTCGGTCTGTTCGGTGGTGCGGGTGTAGGTAAAACCGTAAACATGATGGAGCTTATCCGTAACATCGCGATCGAGCACTCCGGTTACTCTGTGTTTGCGGGCGTAGGTGAACGTACTCGTGAGGGTAACGACTTCTACCACGAAATGACCGACTCCAACGTTATCGATAAAGTATCCCTGGTGTATGGCCAGATGAACGAGCCGCCGGGAAACCGTCTGCGCGTTGCATTGACCGGTCTGACCATGGCGGAGAAATTCCGTGACGAAGGTCGTGACGTACTGCTGTTCGTCGATAACATCTATCGTTACACCCTGGCCGGTACGGAAGTATCCGCACTGCTGGGCCGTATGCCTTCCGCAGTAGGTTACCAGCCGACTCTGGCGGAAGAGATGGGCGTTCTGCAGGAACGTATCACCTCCACCAAAACCGGTTCTATCACCTCCGTACAGGCGGTATACGTACCGGCGGATGACTTGACTGACCCGTCTCCAGCCACCACCTTTGCGCACTTAGATGCAACCGTGGTACTGAGCCGTCAGATCGCATCCCTGGGTATCTACCCGGCCGTTGACCCGCTGGACTCCACCAGCCGTCAGTTGGATCCGCTGGTTGTTGGTCAGGAACACTACGACACCGCGCGTGGCGTTCAGTCCATCCTGCAGCGTTATCAGGAACTGAAAGACATCATCGCCATCCTCGGTATGGATGAACTGTCTGAAGAAGATAAACTGGTGGTAGCACGCGCGCGTAAAATTCAGCGCTTCCTGTCCCAGCCGTTCTTCGTGGCGGAAGTATTTACCGGTTCTCCGGGCAAATACGTTTCCCTGAAAGACACCATCCGTGGCTTTAAAGGCATCATGGAAGGCGAATACGATCACCTGCCGGAGCAGGCGTTCTACATGGTCGGTTCCATCGACGAAGCCGTGGAAAAAGCCAAAAAACTTTAACGCCTTAATCGGAGGGTGATATGGCAATGACTTACCACCTGGATGTCGTCAGCGCGGAGCAACAAATGTTCTCCGGTCTGGTCGAGAAAATCCAGGTTACGGGTAGCGAAGGCGAACTGGGGATTTACCCGGGGCACGCGCCGCTGCTCACCGCCATTAAGCCTGGTATGATTCGCATCGTTAAGCAGCACGGTCATGAAGAGTTTATCTATCTGTCCGGCGGCATTCTGGAAGTGCAGCCTGGCAGCGTGACCGTTCTGGCGGATACCGCGATTCGCGGTCAGGATCTCGACGAAGCGCGAGCCCTGGAAGCGAAGCGTAAAGCCGAAGAGCACATTAAGAGCTCGCACGGTGACGTGGATTACGCTCAGGCGTCTGCGGAACTGGCCAAAGCGATCGCTAAACTGCGCGTTATCGAGTTGACCAAAAAAGCGATGTAACACCGGCTTGAAAGCATAAAACCAGTCTGATTGCGGACTGGTTTTTTTTTATCCTCTCAATTTTTATTCGATAAACTAGCAACGACAAAAACAAGCGGCTGAAGGCGATGCGTTTTCAGCGACAGCGCTGTTTTCATTAAATCCTTCTTTCTGTCATTGGCATCTGCACATTGTGCGAAGAAGGAAGGAATGGATGCGTTTTTATTGCATTAAATGAGGGATTATTACTATGTCATTTCAGCCGTCCTTTGCGGGTCCACAACCCGACTCAAGGATTGATCGTACTACCTTTATTCGTCGCGCTTATCTCCATCTCGCCGTCGCCATCGTCGGTTTTATCGTGTTGAGCGCGGCATGGATGTTCATAGGGGTCGGCGAGCTTATGCTTGATGTCCTGCTGGCTGGCGGAAAATATAGCTGGTTGGTGGTTCTCGGCGCTTTTATGCTGGTGGGAATGCTGGCAACACGACTGGCGGATGATGCTGGCTCTAACCATACGCAACTTATTGGTCTGGGGATTTATGTTCTGGCGGAATCCCTGATTTTTGCCCCGTTGTTAACGCTGGCGGCGTATATTAACCCGTCGATCATTGGCGCGGCGGCGATTACGACCCTGTTGCTGGTTGGCGGCCTGACGTTTACCGCTTTTTCCACAAAAAAAGATTTTTCATTTCTGCGCTCGCTTTTGACTATGGCTGGATGCATTGCTCTTGGGGCGATTATTGCCAGCGTCATCTGCGGCTTCTCGCTGGGCGTCTGGTTTTCTGCGCTAATGGTACTGCTGTGCGCCGGGTTTATACTTTACGATACTTCTAACATTATTCACCATTACCCTACCGATCGTCCTGCTGGCGCGGCGTTACATCTGTTCGCTTCTATCGCGACCATGTTCTGGTATATTTTGCGGATTTTTATGTCGCGTAATTAAGTAAAAAATACGCGCAACGGAAAACCAGCGGCCCCTGTCGCTGGTTTTTGCTTTTCTGACCCCCCTGCGCTTTACTACGTTATCTTCTTTATTTATGGTGCAAAAAAACAGCAAAAACATCGGACTACGTTGCCAATACGCGGGTATTTTTACTTTTCAGGAGACAAAAGGCGCGCTAATGAACGAAAATGATTCATTAGCAGGCGGGGATGTTATCCCGGTGAGCGTTTTATCCTTCTTCCATTTTACGATGAAAAAAATGTAGTATTTTCAACGTGAAACAGTATAAATTCGTTCTCAAATTACAGTCAGGACGCGTATGTTAAATAGTGCTATGAGCGTAGTGATCCTTGCCGCAGGTAAAGGCACGCGCATGTATTCCGATATTCCTAAAGTGCTGCACACGCTGGCGGGTAAACCCATGGTGCAGCATGTCATTGATGCAGCAACTAAATTAGGGGCCGCACAGGTTCATCTGGTCTATGGCCACGGTGGCGAGTTGTTAAAACAGACCCTGAAAGATGACAAGCTGAACTGGGTGCTCCAGGCGGAACAGTTGGGAACAGGTCACGCAATGCAGCAGGCCGCGCCCTTCTTTAGCGACGATGAAGATATTTTAATGCTTTACGGCGACGTGCCGCTGATTTCGGTTGAAACCTTACAGCGCCTGCGCGATGCCAAACCGCAGGGGGGTATTGGGTTATTAACCGTAAAGCTGGACGATCCGAGCGGCTATGGCCGTATTACGCGTGAAAACGGTAAAGTGACCGGCATCGTTGAACATAAAGACGCCACTGATGAACAGCGTCAGATCCAGGAAATTAACACCGGTATTCTGATCGCCAACGGCGCGGACCTGAAACGCTGGTTGTCTAAGCTGACTAACAATAATGCGCAGGGTGAATATTACATCACAGATATCATCGCGCTGGCTTATCAGGAAGGACGGGAAATCGCCGCGGTGCATCCGGCTCGCATCAGCGAAACGGACGGAGTGAATAACCGTCTACAGCTTTCTCGTCTGGAGCGTATTTACCAGGCCGAACAGGCGGAGAAACTGCTGCTGGCAGGGGTGATGCTGCGTGATCCGGCACGTTTTGATCTGCGCGGTAATCTGGCTCACGGGCGTGATGTCGAAATTGACGCTAACGTTATCATCGAAGGTAACGTGGCGCTCGGTCATCGCGTGAAGATCGGCGCAGGCTGCATTATTAAAAACAGCGTCATTGGCGATGGCTGTGAAATCAGCCCATACAGCGTGGTGGAAGATGCGCATCTGGAAGCAGCCTGCACCATCGGTCCGTTTGCTCGCCTGCGTCCCGGCGCGGAGCTGTTAGCGGGCGCTCACGTCGGCAATTTCGTTGAGATGAAAAAAGCGCGCCTCGGTAAAGGTTCTAAAGCCGGTCATCTGACCTACCTGGGCGATGCGGAAATTGGCGACAACGTGAATATCGGCGCGGGGACCATCACCTGTAACTATGATGGCGCGAATAAATTCAAAACGGTTATTGGCGACGATGTGTTTGTCGGCTCCGATACCCAACTGGTGGCGCCGGTTACTGTTGGTAAAGGGGCTACCATCGCCGCAGGGACTACCGTCACCCGTAACGTAGCTGACAATGAACTGGTATTAAGCCGCGTGCCGCAGGTGCATAAACAAGGCTGGCAGCGTCCGGTGAAGAAAAAGTGATTTTGTAGGCCGGATAAGCGTCAGCGCCATCCGGCAGACCGGAGATGAGAAGATAAAATAATCCTCCGCTCCATGAGCAGTACTTATAAAAATAACCCCACTCTCTACAAGGCTCGGGGCGCCCGCAACGACGGGCATACAGGTCAGCGACAACGCATGGCGTAATGCCATAATCAGGAAATAAAACTATGTGTGGAATTGTTGGCGCTATCGCGCAGCGTGATGTAGCTGAAATCCTTCTTGAAGGTTTACGTCGTCTGGAATACCGCGGATATGACTCTGCCGGTCTGGCCGTGGTTGATGCAGAAGGTCATATGACCCGCCTGCGTCGCCTCGGTAAAGTACAAATGCTGTCTCAGGCCGCGGAAGAACATCCGCTGCATGGCGGCACCGGTATTGCTCACACTCGCTGGGCGACGCACGGCGAACCTTCAGAAGCTAACGCGCATCCGCATGTTTCTGAACACATTGTGGTGGTGCATAACGGCATCATCGAAAACCATGAACCGCTGCGTGAAGCGTTAAAAGCGCGTGGCTATACCTTCGTTTCTGAAACCGACACCGAAGTGATTGCACACCTGGTAAACTGGGAACTGAAACAGGGCGGTACTCTGCGTGAGGCTGTTCTGCGTGCTATCCCGCAACTGCGTGGTGCGTACGGTACAGTGATCATGGATACCCGTCACCCGGATACCCTACTGGCGGCACGTTCTGGTAGCCCGCTGGTGATTGGCCTGGGTATGGGCGAAAACTTTATCGCTTCTGACCAGCTGGCGCTGTTGCCAGTGACTCGTCGCTTTATCTTCCTTGAAGAGGGCGATATCGCTGAAATCACTCGCCGTTCGGTAAATATCTTCGATAACACCGGCGCGGAAGTAAAACGTCAGGATATCGAATCCAATCTGCAATATGACGCGGGCGATAAAGGTATTTACCGCCACTACATGCAGAAAGAGATCTACGAACAGCCGAACGCGATTAAAAACACCCTTACCGGGCGCATCAGCCACGGTCAGGTGGATTTAAGCGAGCTGGGACCGAACGCCGACGAACTGCTGTCGAAGGTTGAGCATATTCAGATCCTCGCCTGCGGTACGTCTTACAACTCCGGTATGGTTTCCCGTTACTGGTTTGAATCGCTGGCAGGTATTCCGTGCGACGTTGAAATCGCCTCTGAATTCCGTTATCGCAAATCTGCCGTGCGCCGTAACAGCTTGATGATCACGCTCTCCCAGTCTGGCGAAACCGCAGATACCTTAGCGGGCCTGCGTTTATCCAAAGAATTGGGCTACCTCGGATCGCTCGCCATTTGTAACGTGCCGGGCTCTTCGCTGGTGCGTGAATCCGATCTGGCGCTGATGACCAACGCGGGTACGGAAATTGGCGTAGCATCTACCAAAGCCTTTACCACCCAGTTAACCGTGCTGTTGATGCTGGTGGCGAAACTGGCGCGTCTGAAAGGTCTGGATGCGTCCATTGAGCATGATATCGTTCATGGCCTACAGGCGCTGCCGAGCCGTATTGAGCAGATGCTATCGCAGGACAAACGTATCGAAGCCCTGGCGGAAGATTTCTCCGACAAGCATCACGCGTTATTCCTCGGTCGTGGCGATCAATATCCGATTGCGCTCGAAGGCGCGCTGAAGCTGAAAGAAATCTCTTATATTCACGCGGAAGCCTATGCTGCAGGCGAGCTGAAACACGGTCCGCTGGCGCTGATTGACGCCGACATGCCGGTGATTGTGGTGGCACCGAACAACGAACTGCTGGAGAAACTGAAATCCAACATCGAAGAAGTTCGCGCGCGTGGCGGTCAGTTGTACGTCTTCGCCGACCAGGATGCGGGTTTTGTGAGCAGCGACAACATGCACATCATTGAGATGCCGCATGTGGAAGAAGTGATCGCGCCTATCTTCTACACCGTTCCGCTGCAACTGCTGGCGTATCACGTGGCGCTGATTAAAGGCACCGACGTTGACCAGCCGCGTAACCTGGCGAAATCGGTGACGGTAGAGTAAGTCAAATGTAGTACCAGGCAGAAGGCCGTCGATAGACGGCCTTTTTTTGTGCGCCGTGACAGGCGCTGTTCTTTCTCTATGGTGGCTGAAGAGCGACTAAGAGGTGCTACGCCTGCCAGCGCTACGGGCACCCGGTAACATTCTCTTCTTTAAGGCCCTGGCTCAATCCAGGTGGATCGGAAATCAAACCATCCCAGGTTATTCAGGTGGATCCCCCTGGCCCGGTCGGGGCTTTTGAGTCGCATCCAGTGGTGAAAAAGCGGCTGTAGCCAGCCTGAACGGGTGGTTTCCCTGACCAGTTGTTCCGCGCTGATGGTTTCGGCATGCCACTGGGTTTCCCATTGGGCCAGCAGCGCATCATCCCCACCGCTGATGGCGTGGCGCAGTAAAGGGGAGCCCAGCAGCCATGTACCGACGTTCCACTCTTCGGGAATGGGGAAATTGACCGTCCCCAGCCAGAGATCAACCTCAGCCTTGCCGCTTGCCCAGTCATCATAATTCAGTGCAACGCCCTCAAGTAAAATGCCCTGCTGGCGCATGATCTCTTGCATGATATCCAGGAGCATTGGAAATTCAGGGTGCTGATCGTGATAGGCCAGACGCAGTTTCGCGTAGGGCGACGACGAGATAAAAGGTGAACAGGCCGGGCCCGCCTCAATAGTATGAAACCAGGAGGACAGCAGGCTACCGCCCGGTACCCAGAAGGGGCGAATTGCCTCACTCAGATGCTGGAGTATGGCGTAAGGGCTGAGTGTTTCCCGCAGCCAGCGGCGATGTTCGGCGGTATGCCAGTGCGGGGAGCGGCTGTCGCATAATAAAAAATATCCTCCACGCTCGAGAAACATCTCGCGCAGGTTGTCAGAAGGTTTGCCGGCTACCTGGCTAAGCCGTCCGGAAACGTAATCCTCATCGCTCAGGCTGGAGCTGAGCCAGGCTGCCGTGTCGTTATCCGACAGCGATTCCGCCAGGTTGTCTGTCTCCGTTAAATTCGGCCAGATAAAGACCTCCACTTCATCCAGCAGCCCGCGCAGACCGAAATAGTGGTCAAAGGCCTTCATTTGCAGATGAAAGCCATTGTTTTCCACCACCTCATAAGGGCCAGTCCCCACAGGATGTGCCGGGAAATCAGCGCGTTGTGTATGATCAGGCGGTAGGATCATGGCATCAATATGACTGAGCAGCAGCGGCAGTCGGTTATCCGGGTGCGCCAGCGTAATTTCAAGACTCAGCGGCCCGGTGGCCTGAATGGTCTGCAAGTGCGAGAACAACGGCAGCTTAGCGCTGCGGGTCAGTGAAGCGATAACCGCGTCGATCGTCAGCTCCTGGCCATCATGCCAGAGGACGGCGGGGCGCAGATAAAAACGCCAGCGCAGTGGATCAATCTGCCGCCAGTGGTGGGCAAGATCGGCTTCGACTTCACCTTTTTCCTCATTTATGCGCGTCAGGCCGCTAAAAATCTGCCTGACCAGATGCTGCTCAGAGCGACGCAACGGTATGCCGGGGCACAGCGACGGCATTGTCCGGTAATAGGGGATGCACAGCCGCTGATAGTCCGCCCGCACGCTATAGCCCAGTTTTGAGCGCAGCAGTTGCGCCACCTGGTGCTTATTTTTACCCAGCAGTTGAATGGCCTGATCAACATGACCAGACTCCAGTAACTGCTCCGCCTTTTCGCTTAATAGCTGTTCTGGTTTATAGCGCAGGTGAAGCCGGGCGCGATGCCCACGTCCGGCCTGTGATTGCCAGATGAGCCACTTTGCCTCCTGCATCTGAAGCAACAGATTACGCATATGCCGCCGGGTGCAGAACAACACATCCGCCAGCTCCTGTAATGTCACGCTAACAGGCTTGTCGCCATAGTGCTGGAGTAGCTTTAAGTATTTTTGTTCAGTGTGCCGGGTTGTCATAAAAGGTGAAATTTCCCGAACGGGAATGAGCAATTTTTAATATCCCCTTTTTAGCCGATGATTTTCTCTATCGCAACTTCTATGAGGATTCATCATGACAAAGCGCATTAATAAAGACACTCAGGTCTGCATGTCCCTGGCGGCACGCCCAAGTAACTTCGGTACACGCTTTCACAACTATCTGTACGAAGCGCTGGATCTCAATTATCTCTACAAAGCTTTCTCGCCGACCGATCTTACGCAGGCCATTAGCGGCGTGCGCGGTCTGGGGATCCGCGGGTGCGCGATCTCTATGCCATTTAAGGAAGCCTGCATTCCGCTGGTGGATGAACTGGATGCTTCTGCTCAGGCCATTCACTCAGTTAATACCATTGTGAATACCAATGGCCATCTGAAGGCGTACAACACCGATTACATTGCAATAGCTCGCTTGCTGGCGAATTACAAGGTCTCTCCCGACCTGGTGTTTGCTTTGCGTGGCAGCGGTGGTATGGCAAAGGCGGTGGCCTGCGCGCTGAAGGATGCGGGGTTTACCCGTGGTTATATTGTCGCGATTGATGAAGCGTCAGGTAAACAACTGGCCGAACTCTATGGCTATGAATGGCGCCCGGATACCGACGGTATTAAAGCCGATTTGTTAATTAACGCCACGCCTATCGGAATGGCTGGCGGTAATGATGCCGACAAACTCTCTTATTCCAAACAAGAAGTAGATAAGGCGAGCGTTATCTTTGATGTGGTGGCGCTACCGCCCGTCACGCCGCTAATCCGCTACGCCCGTGAATGCGGTAAAACCGTGATTACCGGTTCCGAAGTGTTTGCTATTCAGGCCGTGGAGCAATTTGTCCTTTATACCGGGATTCGCCCGGATGACGCGCTGTTCCAGAAAGCCGCGGCCTGGTCACGCCTGTAACATTTTTTCCCGCTTTTTCTTTAAATTAAAAGAACAGGGTACCCTACTATGACTAAAAAAATTGTTGCTGTGACGGCCTGTCCGACGGGCGTCGCCCATACCTTTATGGCTGCCGAAGCGCTGGAAATTGAAGCCCGCAAGCGTGGTGACTGGATCAAGGTTGAAACCCGCGGTTCCGTCGGGGCGAAGAACACGCTGACCGCGGAAGAGATAGCGCAAGCGGATGTGGTGATTATCGCGGCGGATATTGAACTGGATCTGTCAGGCTTTGTTGGCAAAAGACTCTATCGCACCAGTACCGGCGCGGCGCTAAAAAAGAGTGCGCAGGAAATGGATAATGCTTTCAATAGCGCCGAGGTCTATCAGGGGAGTGCCGGGCGCTCTTCTTCAGCTGGTAAAACAGAGCTACCCGGCGTTTATAAGCATTTAATGACCGGCGTATCCCATATGCTTCCTTTGGTGGTGGCGGGAGGATTGTGTATCGCACTCTCTTTTGTCTTCGGTATCCAGGCCTTCAACGAGCCGGGCACGCTGGCGGCTGCGCTATTTCAAATTGGTGGTAAGGCGGCCTTTGCGCTGATGGTGCCGGTACTGGCTGGGTTTATTGCCTTCTCAATTGCCGATCGTCCGGGTCTGGCCCCGGGGCTTATTGGCGGGATGTTGGCCAGCCTGTGCGGCGCTGGTTTCCTGGGAGGGATTGTGGCCGGTTTTCTGGCCGGTTACAGCGTACGGTTTCTGGCGCAAAATATTAAGCTGCCGGCGTCAATGGAAGCGCTTAAGCCTGTGCTGGTTTTGCCGCTACTGTCTACGCTGATTACTGGCCTTATCATGATTTACGTGGTGGGGGGCCCGGTGTCTGCGGTGATGGAAGGGCTGACGACGTTCCTGGGGAATATGACCTCTACGAATGCTATTTTGCTGGGAATGTTGCTGGGCGCAATGCAAGGTTTTGACCTTGGCGGGCCGGTGAATAAAGCGGCGTATACCTTCGGCGTCGGTTTACTGGCTTCTCATTCGTATATGCCGATGGCGGCCATTATGGCGGCAGGGATGGTACCGGCATTAGGAATGGGCGTCGCAACCTGGGCGGCCAGAGCGAAATTCAATGCCGCTGAGCATGAAGCGGGTAATGCATCTTTTATCCTGGGGCTGTGCTTTATCTCTGAAGGGGCGATTCCCTTCGCCGCGCGTGACCCGATGCGCGTGATCCCTTCCACGATGGTTGGTGGCGCAATCGCCGGGGGGCTTTCCATGTATTTCGGTTGTACGTTGATGGCGCCACACGGCGGTCTCTTTGTCCTGGCGATCCCGCATGCGGTAGAACATGTGATGCAGTACCTGCTCTCGATTGCCCTGGGCACTATTGCCTGCGGCCTGATGTACGCGCTGTTGAAACCGTCTGCGGTTGCGCAAACAGTTTAATTCATCTCCCCCTGCAGGCTGGTCTGGTGTCTCCCCGGGCCAGCTTTTTTATTTCCATTGTCATCAAACCGTAATAATCAAGACATATAACTGTCATCAATTTGTCCTATTTTGCTCATCGTAGCAACTCAAACAATGATTTACCGAAACCGTGCAGGAGACATTATGAAAGTTATGCGTACCACTGTCGCAACTGTTGTCGCCGCGACCTTATCGATGAGCGCGTTCTCTGCCTTTGCAGCAGCAAGCCTGACAGGTGCCGGTGCAACGTTTCCTGCGCCGGTGTATGCCAAATGGGCAGATACCTATAACAAAGAAACGGGTAATAAAGTTAACTACCAGGGTATCGGCTCCTCCGGCGGCGTGAAACAAATCACCGCGAATACCGTTGATTTTGGCGCTTCCGATGCCCCGCTGTCTGACGAAAAACTGAATCAGGAAGGCCTGTTCCAGTTTCCGACGGTGATCGGCGGCGTGGTGCTGGCGGTGAATATTCCAGGCCTCAAATCCGGCGAACTGGTGCTGGACGGTAAAACGCTGGGTGACATCTACCTCGGTAAAATCAAAAAGTGGGATGATGAAGCCATCACCAAACTGAACCCAGGCGTGAAGCTGCCTTCTCAGAACATCGCCGTGGTGCGTCGCGCTGACGGTTCCGGTACCTCCTTCGTGTTCACCAGTTACCTGGCGAAAGTCAACGACGAGTGGAAGTCGAAAGTGGGCGCGGGTTCTACCGTGAACTGGCCAACCGGCCTGGGCGGTAAAGGTAACGACGGCATCGCGGCATTTGTACAGCGTCTGCCAGGCGCTATCGGCTACGTTGAGTATGCGTATGCCAAGCAGAACAACCTGGCCTACACCAAACTGGTTTCTGCCGACGGCAAGCCGGTAAGCCCGACGGAAGAGAGCTTCTCTAATGCGGCGAAAGGCGCAGACTGGAGCAAAACCTTCGCGCAGGATCTGACCAACCAGAAAGGTGACGATGTGTGGCCAATCACCTCCACCACCTTTATCCTGGTCCACAAAGCGCAGAAGAAACCTGAGCAGGGTGCTGAAGTGTTGAAGTTCTTCGACTGGGCCTACAAAAATGGCGCTAAACAGGCGAATGATCTGGACTACGCCAGCCTGCCGGATAACGTCGTTGAGCAGGTTCGTACTGCCTGGAAGACCAGTATAAAAGACAGCAACGGTAAGGCGCTGTATTAATTAACGAATTGGCGGATGGCGCTACGCTTATCCGCCCTACGGTTTCGACCGCAGGCCCACGTTGTAGGCCGGATAAGCGTAGCGCCATCCGGCAGGGGCAACGTCGTAAAATGCGTTTAATGGAAAGAGTAATTTATGGCTGCAACCAAGCCTGCTTTTAACCCGCCGGGTAAAAAAGGCGAC
Organism: Salmonella sp. 741265055_HSA; assembly: GCF_046569525.1. Classification (NCBI taxonomy): domain Bacteria; kingdom Pseudomonadati; phylum Pseudomonadota; class Gammaproteobacteria; order Enterobacterales; family Enterobacteriaceae; genus Salmonella; species Salmonella sp. 741265055_HSA. Next base: position 36,447 of record NZ_JBKFSQ010000023.1, read on the forward strand.
ATGATTTTCAGCGCGCTGGTAAAACTGGCTGCGCTGATTGTGCTATTGATGTTGGGCGGTATTATCGTCTCATTGATCATCTCCTCCTGGCCAAGTATTCAGAAATTTGGTTTCTCATTTCTTTGGACTAAGGAATGGGACGCGCCAAACGATATCTACGGCGCGCTGGTGCCCATTTACGGCACGCTGGTGACCTCCTTTATCGCACTGCTGATCGCCGTTCCGGTCAGTTTCGGCATTGCCCTGTTTTTAACCGAGCTGGCGCCAGGCTGGCTAAAGCGTCCGCTCGGCATCGCTATTGAACTGCTGGCGGCAATTCCCAGTATCGTGTACGGCATGTGGGGGCTGTTTATCTTCGCGCCGCTGTTTGCGACGTACTTCCAGGAGCCGGTAGGCAATATTCTTTCCAACATTCCGTTTGTCGGCGCGCTGTTCTCCGGCCCGGCATTTGGTATCGGCATTCTGGCGGCGGGCGTCATCCTCGCCATCATGATCATCCCCTACATTGCGGCGGTTATGCGCGACGTCTTCGAGCAAACGCCGGTAATGATGAAAGAGTCCGCTTACGGTATCGGCTGTACTACCTGGGAAGTTATCTGGCGCATCGTGCTACCGTTCACCAAAAATGGCGTGATCGGCGGCATTATGCTGGGACTGGGCCGTGCTCTGGGTGAAACGATGGCGGTCACTTTTATCATCGGCAACACCTACCAGCTCGACAGCGCGTCGCTGTATATGCCGGGCAACAGCATCACTTCCGCGCTGGCGAACGAATTCGCTGAGGCGGAATCGGGTCTGCACGTGGCAGCGTTGATGGAACTGGGGCTGATCCTGTTTGTGATCACCTTTATCGTCCTGGCGGCGTCTAAGTTCATGATTATGCGTCTGGCGAAGAACGAGGGAGCACGTTAATGGCTACGCTTGATATGCAGAACACCGCGCAGCTCGCGGAATCCCGTCGCAAGATGCAGGCGCGCCGCCGCATGAAGAACCGTATCGCACTAACGCTCTCAATGGCGACGATGGCATTTGGCCTGTTCTGGCTGATCTGGATTTTGATGTCCACCATCACGCGTGGTATCGACGGGATGTCGCTGGCGCTGTTTACCGAAATGACGCCGCCGCCGAACACGGCGGGCGGCGGGCTGGCGAACGCCCTGGCGGGGAGTGGATTGTTGATTCTCTGGGCTACCGTATTGGGTACGCCGCTGGGGATTATGGCCGGGATCTATCTGGCGGAATATGGCCGTAAATCCTGGCTGGCGGAAATCATTCGCTTTATTAACGACATTCTGCTTTCCGCGCCGTCAATTGTTGTGGGGCTGTTTGTTTACACCATCGTGGTGGCGCAGATGCAGCACTTCTCCGGTTGGGCAGGGGTGATTGCGCTGGCGCTGCTGCAGGTGCCGATCGTTATTCGTACCACTGAAAACATGCTCAAGCTGGTGCCGGATAGCCTGCGTGAAGCCGCTTATGCGCTGGGTACGCCGAAGTGGAAGATGATCTCCGCGATTACGCTGAAAGCCTCTATCTCCGGCATTATGACCGGTATCCTGCTGGCGATTGCGCGTATCGCCGGCGAAACGGCGCCATTGTTGTTTACCGCGCTCTCGAACCAGTTCTGGAGCACCGACATGATGCAGCCGATCGCCAACCTGCCGGTGACCATTTTTAAATTCGCGATGAGCCCGTTTGCCGAATGGCAACAATTAGCCTGGGCGGGCGTGCTGATTATTACCCTGTGCGTACTGCTGCTGAATATTCTGGCGCGTGTTGTTTTCGCGAAGAAAAAACACGGTTAAAGACATTGTAGGCCTGATAAGCGTAGCGCCATCAGGCATTATTTTACGGCGTGGCGGATGCGGCGCTGGATGAGGAAAAGAGTGAAATGAGTATGGTTGAAACTGCCCCGAGTAAGATTCAGGTTCGTGATTTGAACTTCTACTACGGCAAATTCCATGCCCTGAAGAACATTAATCTGGATATCGCGAAGAATCAGGTAACGGCATTTATCGGGCCATCCGGCTGCGGTAAATCAACGCTACTGCGTACCTTCAATAAAATGTATTCGCTTTATCCGGAGCAGCGCGCGGAAGGTGAAATTCTGCTGGATGGCGACAATATTCTCACCAACACCCAGGATATCGCGCTGCTGCGCGCAAAAGTGGGAATGGTATTCCAGAAGCCGACGCCGTTCCCGATGTCCATCTATGACAATATCGCCTTTGGCGTGCGTCTGTTTGAGAAGCTGTCTCGCGCCGATATGGACGAGCGCGTGCAGTGGGCGTTGACCAAAGCCGCATTATGGAACGAAACCAAAGATAAATTGCACCAGAGCGGGTACTCTCTCTCCGGTGGTCAGCAGCAGCGTCTGTGCATTGCGCGCGGTATCGCCATTCGCCCGGAAGTGTTGCTGCTGGATGAGCCATGTTCAGCTCTGGACCCGATCTCCACCGGGCGTATTGAAGAGCTGATCACCGAGCTGAAACAGGATTACACCGTGGTGATCGTGACCCACAACATGCAGCAGGCGGCACGTTGTTCCGATCATACGGCGTTTATGTACCTGGGCGAGTTGATTGAGTTCAGCAACACGGACGATCTGTTCACCAAGCCCGCGAAGAAACAAACAGAAGACTATATCACCGGTCGTTACGGTTAATTCAGGAGTGCGTAATGGACAGTCTGAACCTTAATAAACATATTTCCGGCCAGTTCAACGCCGAACTGGAAAGCATCCGCACTCAGGTAATGACCATGGGCGGCATGGTGGAGCAGCAGCTTTCTGACGCTATCACCGCCATGCACAACCAGGACAGCGAGCTGGCGAAGCGCGTGGTAGAAGGCGATCATCAGGTTAATATGATGGAAGTCGCCATCGATGAAGCCTGTGTGCGTATTATCGCCAAGCGCCAGCCGACGGCGAGCGATCTGCGTCTGGTAATGGCGATTATCAAAACCATCGCCGAACTGGAGCGCATTGGCGACGTGGCGGATAAAATCTGCCGTACCGCGCTGGAGAAATTCTCCCAGCAGCACCAGCCGCTGCTGGTCAGTCTGGAGTCACTGGGTCGCCACACCGTGCAGATGCTGCACGACGTGCTGGATGCGTTCGCGCGCATGGATCTCGACGAAGCGGTGCGTATCTACCGTGAAGACAAGAAAGTTGACCAGGAGTACGAAGGTATCGTGCGTCAGCTGATGACCTACATGATGGAAGACTCGCGCACGATTCCCAGCGTGCTGACCGCGCTGTTCTGCGCGCGCTCTATCGAGCGTATCGGTGACCGTTGCCAGAATATCTGCGAATACATCTTCTACTTTGTGAAGGGGCAGGATTTCCGTCACGTCGGCGGCGATGAGCTGGATAAGCTGCTGGCGGGGAAAGATCCGAAAGAGTAAATCTCATCCTTTTGCCCGGTGGCGCTGCGCTTACCGGGCCTACAGGTACAGATGCTGTAGGCCGGATAAGCGTTAGCGCCATCCGGCATTTCAGTTAACGCGTAATCTCCCACCCGCGCGCTTTCCACAATCCCGGCAACTGCGCCAAATCGGTAAACGTCGTCACGTTAGGGTGATCGATCGGCTTGTTATGCGGATCGGCGCAGAAATAAAACACTTCCATTCCCGCCGCAATTCCTGACTGCGCGCCTGCGCTGGAATCATCCACCAGAATACACCTCTCAACATTGACCTTCATGGCGTTCGCCGCATGGAGCATCAGCGCCGGATCGGGCTTCCAGCGTTGAATATCGTAACCGCTAAACAGCAAATCGGGAAAATAATGCAACATGCCCAGTTTACCCAGCGAATGCTGCATCTTACTGACCGGTCCGTTGGATACCACGCACATAGGCGTCTTAATGCTCTCCAGCAGGGTATTTGCGCCCGCGATCGCTTCCAGTTCGGTATCGAACAGACGCGCAACCTCGGCGCGGTACACCGGCTCCAGCTCCGCTTTTGCCAGCGCAACGCCATGCTCTTTACTGATGGTATCGATAATTTCGTAGAGCTTTACGCCTTTAAAGCGTCTGAATACTTCCGTGAGCTCAAGCGTAATGCCGAACTGCCGGAACATAGTGACATAGGCGCGCGAGCAAATTACTTCACTGTCGACCAGCGTGCCGTCACAGTCAAAAAACACCGCTTCGATTTGGGACATGTCATTTCCATTTTAACAAGTTTAACGTTTACGTAATGCTGAATGAGGGGACGCAATCGTTGCCGTACTAACAAATTGAGTGAAAAAAATTACCACACAACTGCGCCAGGTGTCGCATTTTGGTATAGGATAACGGCGAATTTTCCCTCCTTTCTCCGGAAATTGATAATGAGTCAACAACACACCACCCAGGCTTCTGGTCAGGGTATGCTGGAACGCGTGTTTAAACTGCGCGAACATGGCACGACGGCACGAACCGAAGTGATCGCCGGTTTTACCACTTTCCTGACGATGGTTTATATCGTTTTTGTTAACCCGCAAATTCTGGGCGTAGCTGGCATGGACACCAGCGCCGTCTTTGTGACCACCTGTCTGATTGCGGCCTTTGGCAGTATTCTGATGGGCCTGTTCGCTAACCTGCCGGTGGCGCTGGCGCCCGCGATGGGGCTGAATGCGTTCTTTGCCTTCGTGGTTGTGCAGGCAATGGGACTGCCGTGGCAGGTAGGCATGGGCGCCATTTTCTGGGGCGCTGTTGGTCTTTTATTGCTGACTATCTTCCGCGTGCGTTACTGGATGATCGCCAACATTCCGCTCAGCCTGCGCGTGGGCATCACCAGCGGCATTGGCCTGTTTATCGGCATGATGGGGCTAAAAAACGCCGGCGTGATCGTCGCTAACCCGGAAACGCTGGTCAGCATCGGCAACCTGACCTCGCACAGCGTGCTGCTGGGGGTTCTCGGATTCTTTATTATTGCGATTCTCGCTTCGCGCAACATTCATGCGGCGGTGCTGGTGTCCATCATCGTCACGACGCTGCTTGGCTGGATGATGGGCGATGTACACTACAATGGCATTATCTCCGCACCGCCAAGCGTCACCAGCGTGGTAGGGCATGTCGATTTAGCAGGTTCGTTCAATCTTGGCCTGGCGGGGGTTATTTTCTCTTTCATGTTGGTAAACCTGTTTGACTCCTCCGGTACGCTGATTGGCGTGACCGATAAAGCCGGCCTGGCGGATGAGAAAGGCAAATTCCCGCGCATGAAGCAGGCGCTGTTTGTTGATAGTATTTCTTCCGTCACTGGCGCATTTGTCGGAACGTCTTCTGTGACCGCTTATATTGAATCCTCTTCCGGCGTTTCGGTGGGCGGTCGTACCGGTCTGACGGCAGTGGTGGTCGGTATTTTGTTCCTGCTGGTTATCTTCCTGTCGCCGCTGGCGGGCATGGTGCCGCCTTACGCGGCGGCGGGCGCGCTGATTTACGTCGGCGTGCTGATGACCTCCAGCCTGGCGCGGGTAAACTGGCAGGATTTAACCGAATCGGTCCCGGCGTTTATTACGGCGGTAATGATGCCGTTTAGCTTCTCGATCACCGAAGGTATCGCGCTGGGCTTTATCTCTTACTGCGTGATGAAGATTGGTACCGGTCGCCTGCGCGACCTTAGCCCGTGCGTAGTGATTGTCGCGCTGTTATTCGTGCTGAAGATTGTGTTTATTGACGCACACTGATGAAATGAACCCTCGCCCCATCGGGGGGAGGGTTTTTAACGAACTTACGCTTTAACGCGCTGAATATACTCGCCAAATGCGGTCAACTGACCGGTCAAATGATCTAACGTTCCCTGATCCACCACTTCTCCAGTCTGCGGGTCGACTTTATTCTGAATCACGCCGCCCATAAACTCCGGTTTGTTCATCACCATCGCATCAAGGAACACCAGAATCTGGCGCAGATGATACTGGCAGCGCGCGCCGCCAATCGCCCCCATTGAACTGGTCTGGATAAGAACGGGTTTACCCGCCAGCGGCTGCTCAGGCAGACGGGATAGCCAGTCGATGGCATTCTTCAGGCCGCCGGGAACGGAATAGTTATATTCCGGCGTCACAATGACGACGCCGTCAGCGTTGCGAATCTGCTCCGCCAGCGCCTCTACGCTGGCTGGAAATCCCTCTTCCTGCTGGATATCGGCGTCATACAGCGGAATATCCCCGATCGAAGGCAGCGGCGATACCGTCATTCCTGCCGGCGCGACTTTAGGCAGCGTACGCGCCACCATTCCGTTAAAGGAACCTTTGCGTAAACTTCCCAGCAATGTAACCACATTCAGCGTTTCAGACATACGTGCCCCTTTTTTCATTATGAACGATTAAGCGTATACGATTTGGCGGCGGGGAGTTGGGCGAATCGCATCAGACGACCGGTTGGCTCATTGGCGCGCGTCTGGATATCGGGCAGGCTTTTCCAGCCCAGTTTGCCATCGAACTCCCACACTTTTAATTTTTCTATCGCTGGCGTAACGGTTACGGACCATACCAGCACATCTTCCGCATCGCACACGGCTTCAAGCTGCGTGACATGCGCGCACTTCAGGCGTCCGGCAACGGGTAAAAGTTGCAGCTCCCGCGGATCGTCATTCATGACATCGCCGGTGAGTTTTAACACGCTCTGGCGCAATGTAATGAGTTGCGCTCGCGCTTCGTTGGGATCGTTTTGATTGGCTACCCATAAGTTTTCATTACGGGAGAAAGGGTGGCGTTCGAGCGAATGCGGATGGTGAAAGCCGCGGGAGGTGCGCTGTAATTCCATATCCAGCCCGCACTCTCCTTCGGTGGTCAACGCCACGCCAACCATATTTCCGGCGTAGGAGATAGAAAAACCTGGCAGATTTTTGTCACGAAACGCGGGCTTACCTTTCGCCTGAATAATGATTTCCGGCAGCTCGCTAATTCCGTACAGCATAAACATCAGTTCGGCAAGAAGGCCTCTGGAGGCGAGAAAACGCGTTCGTCGGTGAGCAGGCAGGTTTCTGGCTTCAATATGGCAAGACGAAGAGAGACGAATTGAAACTAACTGTCCCTCCGTAAGTATCCCTCTGGCAAAGTGAGTCGCCATTTTTCGCTCCGTGATTAATGGGCCGTGATAATGACGAGAGTAACATTAACGTAAATTATGGACAGGTTTTACGCGCTAAAAATTCAATTTCAGAAGGTTCTTTAATCAGACGGTGACATTTCTGGTAAGAGGAAGGTTAATTTATCAACGCAGGTGGTCAGATAAGGCGACGGCAGAGCGTGTTGATAGCCTGTTGTAGCCATACAATCTTGGGATTATGACTATTACGTTTGTGCCATAATAGGGTAAACGGCACCATCAGCTTTTCCCGCTGTTGCGCATCAAAAGGCAAGGGGCGCGCCACTAACGGTAGCTGGTGGAGCTGATTGTAGTGCTGGCAATAGCGCGACGCGGTTGCTATCAGGGTGTGATCCGGCTGGGCGGCCATAAAGAGCGACTGCTCGAACCCCGGCAGGCTCAATGCGATATGGCGTTTGCGCCCCATTTCTTGCCCCATTCAATAATGACAGCACTTTCGCCCGGCGATGCTCGTCGAGCGTGTCGCGCAGAATGGCGAACGCCACCACATAGCAGCCGCCTGCTCCTACCCCCCTGAAGAAAACGCCCACTCAGAAATAGCGAGCCTTTCGACGCCCATGAACAAAGCAGTGAGGCCATCATAAAGACGATCTCGACCGGCTTGCGGCCTGACTGGTCGGCTATCTTCCCGGCAAACAGCATGGCCGTCGCCATTCCGGCCAGGTAAACGGAGAAGGCGATATGCAAATGCGCCTCACTGGCGTTCAGATCGGCGGCTATATGCGGTAAACCGACCACATACATATCAATACCGGTAGGATAGAGTAAAACCAGGGCAAAACTACACAGTAGAAAATGTTTCATAGCGGCCTCATGAAAAGCGTGGCGCTAAGAATGCGGGGCGACGTTGCGCAAGACGAGTTGCCATTTGGACAACAGTGATTTCCGCATGGGAAATTATTGTTGCCGGATGGCGGCGTAAACGCCTTATCCGGCCTACGGATTCTGTAGGCCCGGTAAGCATTGCGCCACCGGGCAACACAACGTTATTTACCAATACAGAAGCTGGAGAAAATCCGTCCCAGCAGGTCGTCGGAAGTAAATTCGCCGGTAATCTCGCTTAAGCTTTGCTGCGCCAGGCGCAACTCTTCCGCCAGCAGTTCCCCCGCCCATGCGCCTAATAGCTGCGCTTTGCCCTGTTCAAGATGTTCAGCGGCTTCCGCCAGCGCCTGTAGGTGACGGCGGCGGGCCAGGAAGCCGCCTTCCATATTGGTATCAAACCCTATGCTCTGCTTGAGGTGGTTACGCAACACGTCGACGCCTTCGCCGGTACGCGCCGAGAGGCGAACCAGTGAGTGACCATTTACTTCACTAATACCCAGAGTTTCGCCGGTGATATCCGCCTTGTTACGTACCACGGTAATCGGTAGATTTTTGGGCAGCCGGGCGATAAAGTCCGGCCAGATGTCGGCAGGGTCAACGGCGTCCGTCGTGGTGCCATCCACCATAAACAGCACGCGATCGGCCTGTTCAATCTCCTGCCAGGCGCGTTCGATGCCGATACGCTCAACTTCGTCGCTGGCGTCGCGCAGTCCGGCGGTATCGATGATATGCAGCGGCATCCCGTCGATGTGGATATGCTCGCGCAACACGTCGCGCGTGGTACCGGCGATATCGGTGACAATGGCCGCTTCACGGCCCGCCAGCGCATTCAGCAGGCTTGATTTCCCGGCATTCGGGCGTCCGGCAATCACTACCTTCATTCCTTCGCGCAGCAGGCTGCCCTGGCGCGCTTCGGTGCGCACGGCGTCAAGATCGGCAATGACACCATTGAGCTGCGCTTCAATTTTGCCGTCAGAGAGAAAATCGATCTCCTCATCCGGAAAATCGATAGCAGCTTCGACGTAGATTCGCAGGTGAGTAAGTGCTTCCACAAGGTGGTTAACGCGGGCGGAAAATGCCCCCTGTAACGAGTTTAGCGCCGAACGCGCCGCCTGTTCGGAACTGGCGTCGATCAGGTCGGCAATAGCTTCCGCCTGGGCTAAATCGAGCTTATCGTTGAGGAACGCTCGCTCGGAGAACTCGCCCGGTCGGGCAATTCGCACGCCTGGAAGCGTCAGGATACGTTTTAACAGTAGGTCCAGGATCACCGGACCGCCGTGCCCTTGTAGCTCCAGCACATCTTCACCGGTGAAGGAGTTCGGGCCGGGGAACCACAGCGCAATACCCTGATCCAGCGCGCTGCCGTCAACGTCTTTAAACGGCAGGTAGTCGGCATAGCGCGGCTTCGGCAGCTTGCCCAGCACCGCCTGAGCGACCTCTTTAGCATTCAGACCGGAAATACGCAGGATACCGACGCCACCGCGTCCCGGTGGGGTAGCCTGGGCGACAATAGTGTCGTTATGGCTCATGATATGTCTCGTAAAATACGAATAAAAAGGCGGTCGTCAACCGTTCCTTTTTTACCAGACTATGTCTGTTTCCGGGAACCGACAGGCCTACAAATAAGGTAAAAAGCTTATCACCATCAGGCGGAATAGCAAATATAATAATATTTCTTTTTTATTAACTCACAGGACGGACATATGGGACTTACTGTTGGTCATTCATATTGTACTGCTACTATCAGCAGAGAAACAATAAATAAAATGCTCTCTTCCGGTGAGCTCCCACATATGACTATATGGGAGTGCATAAAAGATTTTTTCTTTAGTACAGGGCAAAGAGAAGCTTTAAATTGTTTACATAAATTATGTAATCCCACACCAGATTTAAAGGATACAGACGTTACATCTTGTTTCTTTAGGTTAAAAGAGCTAGCTTCACCAGGATATCAGGAAAGATTTATTCATGATTTTGAAGGCTCTTTTACGGGGAGTACGGAGAGTACGGGGAGTACGGGGAGTACGGGGAGCACGGGGAGCACGGGGAGTTTGTATCTTAAAGATAACTCTGGGGATGTTTTTCTGTATATAGAAATGAGTGAAGGATCTTGTAATTATACCATACTTGGGAAAACATTTATTTTTAACACCAGCCAAATGCCGCATTCTCAACAGAAATGCGAAATAAGCACGCCAGGGTTATCCATAATCTTTCAAGAAAGTGAATCTCAATCAAGCACTGATAGTATATTGTGGTTAAAAGACGGTTGTTATAAAGTATCGTATGAAACAGGTGAATTTAACTTAGATTTCAATGGTTTTTACCAGCGTGTGTTGAACTTCATTACCTCAGTACAAAAAGGTGATAATTTCAGGTTGTGGCAAGATGAAGAAAAAGAAACCTATCTCTCGGCAATGGTTAATAAAGCAATAGATCTTCATTTTGACGAGAAACAGGTGAAATTATCAAAACAAGTAAAAGAGGGGATTTTTGAACATGTAAAAAATAACTTAGGTGTGTGTGACCTACGGTTAAATAGTGCCTGTGCACAAAGTTCAATAAAGCATTGTGTGTTAACATTGTTAAATAAAGATGAATGCTGGGACAGTTTTATTAATCAAACCTCTACTGACCGCGAGGTCAAAAAAACAATAACCGCCGATATAGTTAGCACCGTTTCAAATAGAATTTTCGAAAATATGTTTAGGGACGAAATGAAATTGCCTGAGAAATGGAGTAGCAGAGTGTATTCTTTAGTAAGGGATTCAATAAAATTGATGAGCGAGCCATCTGATTTTATCATGCAATAGAAGTATACGGGTTTTAAGCTCTAACAACAAAGTAGTTTAAGTGTTTTTAATAGCCAGCAATCAACCGAGAAATTAACTATACTTATTTTGGCTCATTTAAATTTCGCGTATGGATGAAAATATCATCGTGTCAGAATAATATTCAATAATATTTGTTCAGCCAGGCTGAAGTGAAGAAGATGGTCATATTTCGAGTGGTAAAAAAACCGCAATGTGTAGGTTGCGGTTTTTTTCAGGGCTTGACTGACCATCCGTTAGATTAGCCGGACGTCGGCATAAACGCCTTATCCGGCCTTACGGTCAGGATTTTTTCTTCTCGCGGCTATGCAGGCCACGCTTCTCCAGACCACGGTAAATCAGCTGCTGCTGAATGATGGTGACCAGGTTGCTGACGATATAGTACAGCACCAGACCTGACGGGAACCACAGGAAGAACACCGTAAAGATGACCGGCATAAAGGTCATGATCTTCTGCTGCATCGGGTCGGTCACAGTGGTCGGCGACATCTTCTGAATGAAGAACATCGTTACGCCCATCAGGATCGGCAGAATGTAGTACGGGTCCTGTGCGGACAGGTCATGAATCCACAGCGCGAACGGCGCATGACGCAGTTCAATGGAACCCATCAGCATGTAGTACAACGCCAGGAAGATAGGCATCTGGATGATCAGCGGGAAGCAGCCGCCCAGTGGGTTAACCTTCTCCGCTTTGTACAGGGCCATCATCTCCTGGCTTTGGCGCTGTTTATCATCGCCAAGACGTTCGCGCATCGCCTGAATTTTCGGCTGCAGCATACGCATCTTCGCCATTGACGTGTACTGCGCTTTGGTCAGCGGGTACATGATACCGCGAACGATAAAGGTAATGATGATAATGGAGAAGCCCCAGTTGCCCACAAAGCTGTGGATCCATTTCAGCAACTTGAACAGTGGCTGAGAGATGAACCACAACCAACCGTAGTCCACGGTCAAATCCAGGTGCGGTGCAACAGCCGCCATTTTATCCTGAATTTCCGGGCCGACCCACAGGGTGCTGGTCATCGCGCCAGTCTGGCCTGGCTGTACCAGTACCGGCTGCGCTTTATAGCCGATAGCGACAATGCCGTTACCCAGATTGGCGGTGTAGAAATTGTTGGTGCCGTCGTTACGCGGAATCCATGCGGTAGCGAAATACTGTTGCAACATTGCCACCCAACCGCCTTTGGAGCTGACGTTGAGGTTTTCGTTATCGGCAATAGTGTCGAATTTGTATTTCTCATACTTCTCATCCGGCGTGGAGTACGCTGCGCCGCGGAACGTATGCAGCGCAAAGTTGCTGCTGCCGGTGTCGCGATGAGGAGGCAGGTTGACGGATTGTTTTAACTGACCAAAGGTGGAGACTTCCAGCGGTTTTTCGCCGGTGTTCTGCACGCTATAGTTCACGTTAACCGCATAATCGCCACGCTTAAAGACAAACGTTTTGGTAAACGTGTTGCCTGCGGCGTCAGTATAAGTCATCGGAACCTGCAGTTCGTTCTGACCGTCGGCCAGTACAAACGCATCTTTCTCGACGTTGTACAGCGGACGCGGGCCGTTCGCCGGGTTATCCGGGCCGTCGCGGCCTGTCAGGCCGCTTTGCGCCTGATAGATAAACTGCGGGGTGGTTTCCAGCAGCTGGAACGGTTCGTTGGAACCCAGTTCTTTCGGGTAAGCCGGGAGCAAGGCCTGCTCGACATCACCACCACGGGTGTTGATAGTCAAATCAAGCACATCGGTTTTCACCGTAATCATTTTCCCCTGGCCACTGGCTGGTACGCCCTGGTCGGCGGCGCTACCCGCTGCGGTGGTCGTTGTCTGCGTGGTCTGTTGAGTCTGAGGTTGCGGATTTTTATCCTGCTCCCAGGCTTGCCAGATCATGAAAGACACGAACAGCAAAGCGATGACTAAAAGATTGCGTTGCGAATCCATCGTTAGTGTTCTCTGGTATCAAATGGTCCGGGCGGGACGGGATCGTCACCACCAGGGTGTAAAGGGTGGCATTTTAATACGCGTTTCACCGTCAACCAACTGCCTTTTATCACTCCAAACCTGCGCAATGCCTCAATTCCGTAGCTTGAGCACGTTGGCGTGAAACGACAATGTGGCCCAAGCAGCGGACTGATCAGGCGTTGATAGACCCGAATAAGGGCTATCAGGACCCGCGAGCCAGGCGACAGTGGCGGCGCCATAATTTTTCCAACGCTTCCGAGAGAGCACGGTTATCGAGGTCGGCAACCCCTTTTTTCGCCACCACCACGAAATCCATTGCAGGAAGTTCATGCTGGCGCAGACGGAAGCTTTCACGCGTCAGACGTTTAATCCGGTTGCGTTCATGCGCACGTCGAACGTTTTTCTTGGCGACGGTAAGACCGATACGGGGATGCCCCAGCGAATTCAGGCGGCCGAGGATGGTGATTTGCGGCGTGCCAGCCCGTTGAGGTTGCTGGAAGACGAATGTGAAATGAGCGGGAGTTAACAAACGTAACTCCCTGGGAAATGCGAGCTTAACCACTCAGGGGTTAGCTTTATTACTTGGAAACGGTCAGACGAGCGCGGCCTTTAGCACGACGACGTGCCAGAACCTGACGACCATTTTTAGTAGCCATACGAGCACGGAAGCCGTGAGAACGGTTGCGCTTCAGTACAGACGGTTGAAAAGTGCGTTTCATGGCGATTTCTACCTAAACTTGAATAAATTCACTGACTTTTGCGTATACCCGAACAAACTTTGAACGACTTACGCCACAGTGTGGGTGATTAAAGAGGCCGGATTGTAATAATTGTACACTCCGGAGTCAATTCTCTTTCCTTATTTTCCCGCGATTTTCCACGCCTTTTTGTGCGGAAAATAAGCAGCGTTGACGCCATATGACGGGCATTGCGCGACGGGTGGAGAATTATACGGACTGCCAGGTAAAGCGCAAGGATCGCCATGGATCTTTGTGCGATCTTTTAGGCGTCTGCTCACCTTTACCTATTAATTTTTTCAATATGCGCGCGAAAGCGTACAGGAGTTCCCCTGGATCGATTACACTTATCCTTTCCTGGAAAGTCCTGTGGATAAATCGGGAAGAATCTGTGAGAAACAGAAGATCTCTTGCTCAGTTTAGGCTATGATCCGCGGTCCTGATCGTTTCAAACGATCCTGGTCAGGCATGAACACGAAATCTTTCAGACTGCGTGAAGTCGCGATCGTTTGAAAGATCCGTGAAAACCGCAGACAGCGGTTCGTGCGTCACCCTTCATGCAGGGTCTTATCGACGTGCGCCAACAATCATTAATGTATCAGCCTTTGTCATTTATCGACTTTTGTTCGAGTGGAGTCCGCCGTGTCACTTTCGCTTTGGCAGCAGTGTCTTGCCCGATTGCAGGATGAGTTACCAGCCACAGAATTCAGTATGTGGATACGCCCGTTGCAGGCGGAACTGAGCGATAACACGCTGGCTTTGTATGCGCCAAACCGTTTTGTGCTCGATTGGGTAAGAGATAAGTACCTCAACAATATCAATGGATTACTCAACACATTCTGCGGCGCGGATGCCCCACAACTGCGTTTTGAAGTGGGAACAAAGCCCGTTACGCAAACGCTAAAAACGCCTGTGCATAACGTTGTCGCGCCTGCGCAGACAACGACGGCGCAGCCGCAGCGCGTAGCGCCTGCGGCCCGTTCGGGCTGGGATAACGTACCAGCGCCGGCGGAGCCGACCTACCGCTCCAACGTCAATGTTAAACATACATTTGATAACTTCGTCGAAGGTAAATCCAACCAACTGGCGCGCGCGGCGGCACGTCAGGTGGCGGATAATCCTGGCGGCGCCTATAACCCGTTATTCCTCTATGGCGGCACCGGTCTGGGTAAAACTCACCTGCTGCACGCGGTGGGGAACGGCATTATGGCGCGCAAACCCAACGCGAAAGTCGTGTATATGCACTCCGAGCGCTTTGTGCAGGACATGGTAAAAGCCCTGCAAAATAACGCCATCGAAGAGTTTAAACGCTACTACCGCTCCGTTGACGCATTGCTGATCGACGATATTCAATTCTTCGCCAATAAAGAACGATCCCAGGAAGAGTTTTTCCACACCTTTAACGCTCTGCTGGAAGGCAATCAGCAGATCATTTTGACGTCGGATCGCTATCCGAAAGAGATCAACGGCGTTGAGGATCGTCTCAAGTCCCGCTTTGGTTGGGGGCTAACAGTGGCGATCGAACCGCCAGAACTGGAAACCCGCGTGGCGATCCTGATGAAAAAAGCGGACGAAAATGATATTCGTCTGCCAGGCGAGGTCGCGTTCTTTATCGCCAAGCGGCTACGCTCTAACGTACGTGAACTGGAAGGCGCGCTGAACCGGGTGATCGCCAATGCCAACTTTACCGGCCGGGCGATTACTATCGACTTTGTGCGCGAAGCGCTGCGCGATTTACTGGCGTTGCAGGAAAAACTGGTCACCATCGACAATATTCAGAAGACGGTGGCCGAGTATTACAAAATCAAAATTGCGGATCTGCTTTCTAAGCGTCGATCTCGCTCGGTAGCACGTCCGCGCCAGATGGCTATGGCGCTGGCAAAAGAGCTCACCAACCACAGTCTGCCGGAAATCGGCGATGCGTTTGGCGGGCGCGACCACACTACCGTACTTCATGCCTGTCGTAAAATTGAGCAACTGCGTGAAGAAAGCCACGATATCAAAGAAGATTTTTCGAATTTAATCAGAACATTGTCGTCGTGATCCTATGAAATTTACCGTTGAACGTGAACATTTATTAAAACCGCTTCAGCAGGTCAGCGGCCCGCTGGGCGGTCGTCCTACGCTGCCGATTCTCGGTAACCTGCTCCTCCAGGTAGCGGACGGTACGCTTTCTCTGACCGGCACCGATCTTGAAATGGAGATGGTCGCGCGCGTTACGCTTTCTCAGCCGCATGAGCCGGGCGCCACTACCGTGCCGGCGCGGAAATTCTTTGATATCTGCCGCGGCCTGCCGGAGGGCGCGGAGATTGCCGTTCAGTTGGAAGGCGATCGGATGCTGGTGCGTTCTGGCCGTAGCCGCTTCTCGCTGTCTACGCTGCCTGCCGCCGATTTCCCGAATCTTGACGACTGGCAAAGCGAAGTTGAATTTACGCTGCCGCAGGCCACGATGAAGCGCCTGATTGAAGCGACCCAGTTTTCGATGGCTCATCAGGATGTGCGCTACTACTTAAACGGTATGCTGTTTGAAACGGAAGGTAGCGAACTGCGCACTGTCGCGACCGACGGCCACCGCCTGGCGGTGTGCTCAATGCCGCTGGAAGCGTCTTTACCCAGCCACTCGGTGATTGTGCCGCGTAAAGGCGTGATTGAACTGATGCGTATGCTCGACGGCGGCGAAAACCCGCTGCGCGTGCAGATCGGCAGTAATAATATCCGCGCGCACGTCGGCGACTTTATCTTTACCTCGAAGCTGGTGGATGGTCGCTTCCCGGATTACCGTCGCGTTCTGCCGAAGAATCCGGATAAACATCTGGAAGCGGGCTGCGATATCCTCAAGCAGGCGTTTGCCCGCGCGGCAATCCTCTCGAATGAGAAATTCCGCGGCGTGCGTCTGTACGTCAGTGAGAATCAGCTCAAAATCACCGCCAATAACCCGGAACAGGAAGAAGCGGAAGAGATTCTGGACGTGAGCTACGGCGGGACGGAGATGGAAATCGGCTTTAACGTCAGTTACGTGCTGGACGTGCTCAATGCGCTGAAGTGCGAAACCGTGCGCATTATGCTGACGGATTCCGTATCCAGCGTACAGATTGAGGATGCGGCGTCACAGTCGGCTGCCTATGTTGTTATGCCAATGCGCTTGTAAAGAATATCGGGCTATCTTACTTGTTATTCTGGCTCCGGGCAGTGCTCGCACAAAATACGAAGTATTTTGGACGTCTTATGGACGGCCCGAAGGGCGAGCGCAGCGAGCAATCCTCACGTACTCCAGTACGCTCCGGTTGCTGTGCGCTGGCCGTAACCAGACTAACTGCGCCGATAACGCCCTGGTTATGAGTTGATATGTCGCTATCCAGACTGCTAATCAAAGATTTCCGCAACATAGAAAACGCGGATCTCGCTTTATCCCCCGGCTTTAACTTCCTGGTTGGCGCCAACGGCAGCGGCAAAACCAGCGTGCTGGAAGCTATCTATACGCTTGGTCACGGTCGGGCGTTTCGCAGTTTGCAGCCTGGCCGCGTGATTCGTCATGAGCAGGAAGCGTTTGTTCTCCACGGGCGATTACAGGGCGAAGAGCGTGAGACGTCGATTGGTTTAACCAAAGATAAGCAGGGCGACAGCAAAGTCCGTATCGATGGTACCGACGGTCACAAGATCGCGGAGCTGGCGCATTTAATGCCGATGCAGTTGATTACGCCGGAGGGGTTTACTTTACTCAACGGCGGCCCCAAATACAGAAGAGCGTTCCTTGACTGGGGATGCTTTCACAACGAAGCCGGATTCTTCACCGCCTGGAGCAACCTGAAACGATTGCTGAAACAGCGTAATGCCGCGCTGCGCCAGGTGAGTCGTTATGAGCAATTGCGCCCGTGGGATAAAGAGCTGATCCCGTTGGCGGAACAAATTAGTACCTGGCGGGCGGAGTACAGTAGCGCTATCGCACAGGACATGGCGGATACCTGTCAGCAGTTTTTACCTGAATTTTCCCTGACGTTCTCTTTCCAGCGCGGCTGGGAGAAAGAGACAGACTATGCGGACGTGCTGGAGCGAAGCTTTGAGCGTGACCGTATGTTGACCTACACCGCGCACGGGCCGCATAAAGCGGACTTTCGCATTCGCGCTGACGGCGCGCCGGTGGAAGATACCCTGTCGCGCGGGCAGCTAAAGTTATTGATGTGCGCCTTACGTCTGGCGCAGGGCGAGTTCCTCACCCGCGAAAGCGGGCGGCGCTGCCTGTACCTGATAGATGATTTTGCCTCTGAACTTGACGATGCGCGTCGCGGACTGCTGGCCAGCCGCTTAAAAGCCACGCAATCGCAGGTCTTTGTCAGCGCAATTAGCGCTGAACACGTTATAGACATGTCGGATGAAAATTCGAAGATGTTTACCGTGGAAAAGGGTAAAATAACGGATTAACCCAAGATTAAATGAGCGAGAAACGTTGATGTCGAATTCTTATGACTCCTCCAGTATCAAAGTCCTGAAAGGGCTGGATGCGGTGCGTAAGCGCCCGGGTATGTATATCGGCGACACGGATGACGGCACCGGTCTGCACCACATGGTATTCGAGGTGGTAGATAACGCTATCGACGAAGCGCTCGCGGGTCACTGTAAAGATATCGTCGTGACTATTCACGCCGATAACTCCGTGTCCGTAACGGATGATGGCCGTGGCATTCCGACCGGGATTCACCCGGAAGAAGGCGTCTCGGCGGCGGAAGTGATCATGACCGTTCTGCACGCGGGCGGTAAATTTGACGATAACTCCTATAAAGTCTCCGGTGGTCTGCACGGCGTGGGCGTCTCGGTAGTCAACGCTCTGTCGCAAAAACTGGAACTGGTTATCCAGCGAGATGGCAAAATTCACCGTCAGATCTACGAGCACGGCGTGCCGCAGGCACCCCTGGCCGTCACTGGCGATACCGATAAAACCGGCACGATGGTACGTTTCTGGCCGAGCCACGAAACCTTCACCAACGTCACTGAATTTGAATATGAGATCCTGGCGAAACGCCTGCGTGAACTGTCATTCCTGAACTCAGGCGTCTCCATCCGCCTGCGCGACAAGCGCGATGGCAAAGAAGATCATTTCCACTACGAAGGCGGCATCAAGGCGTTTGTTGAATATCTGAACAAGAATAAAACGCCGATCCACCCGAATATCTTCTATTTCTCTACCGAAAAAGACGGTATCGGCGTCGAAGTAGCGCTGCAGTGGAACGATGGTTTCCAGGAAAACATCTACTGCTTTACCAACAACATTCCGCAGCGCGACGGCGGTACCCACCTGGCAGGCTTCCGTGCGGCGATGACCCGTACGCTGAACGCCTACATGGACAAAGAAGGCTACAGCAAAAAAGCCAAAGTCAGCGCCACCGGCGACGATGCCCGTGAAGGTCTGATTGCGGTGGTTTCCGTGAAGGTGCCGGACCCGAAATTCTCCTCGCAGACTAAAGATAAGCTGGTCTCTTCCGAGGTGAAATCGGCGGTAGAACAGCAGATGAACGAATTGTTGAGCGAATACCTGCTGGAAAACCCATCTGACGCGAAAATCGTCGTCGGCAAAATTATCGACGCCGCGCGTGCGCGTGAAGCGGCGCGTCGCGCCCGTGAAATGACCCGTCGTAAAGGCGCGCTCGATTTAGCCGGTCTGCCGGGCAAACTGGCGGACTGCCAGGAACGCGACCCGGCGCTGTCCGAACTGTACCTGGTGGAAGGGGACTCCGCGGGCGGTTCTGCGAAGCAGGGGCGTAACCGCAAGAACCAGGCGATTCTGCCGCTGAAAGGTAAAATCCTCAACGTCGAGAAAGCGCGCTTCGACAAGATGCTCTCCTCTCAGGAAGTGGCCACGCTGATTACCGCGCTGGGCTGCGGTATCGGTCGCGACGAGTACAACCCGGACAAGCTGCGCTATCACAGCATCATCATCATGACCGATGCGGACGTCGACGGCTCGCACATCCGTACGCTGCTGTTGACCTTCTTCTACCGTCAGATGCCGGAAATCGTTGAACGCGGCCACGTCTATATTGCGCAGCCGCCGCTGTACAAAGTGAAGAAAGGCAAGCAGGAACAGTACATTAAAGACGACGAAGCGATGGATCAGTACCAGATTTCCATCGCGCTTGACGGTGCGACTCTGCACGCGAACGCCCATGCGCCGGCGCTATCCGGCGAAGCGTTAGAAAAGCTGGTCTCTGAATATAACGCCACGCAGAAAATGATTGGTCGTATGGAGCGTCGCTTCCCGAAAGCGCTGCTCAAAGAGCTGGTGTATCAGCCAACTCTGACCGAAGCCGATCTTTCTGATGAGCAGACTGTAACGCGCTGGGTGAATGCGCTGATTACCGAGCTGAATGAGAAAGAGCAGCACGGCAGTCAGTGGAAGTTCGATGTTCATACTAATACGGAACAGAATCTGTTCGAGCCGATCGTTCGCGTGCGTACGCACGGCGTGGATACCGATTATCCGTTGGATCACGAGTTTGTGACCGGCGCGGAATATCGTCGTATCTGCACGCTGGGCGAGAAGCTGCGCGGTCTGATTGAAGAGGACGCGTTTATCGAACGCGGCGAGCGTCGCCAGCCGGTAACCAGCTTCGAGCAGGCGCTGGAGTGGCTGGTGAAAGAATCACGTCGCGGTCTGGCTATCCAGCGTTATAAAGGTCTGGGTGAAATGAACCCGGATCAGCTGTGGGAAACTACCATGGACCCGGAAAGCCGCCGTATGCTGCGCGTGACCGTTAAAGATGCGATTGCTGCCGACCAGTTGTTCACTACGCTGATGGGCGACGCCGTTGAGCCGCGTCGTGCCTTTATCGAAGAGAACGCCCTGAAAGCGGCGAATATCGATATTTAACCTGCCTTAATCCCCGGCCTACCGCTGGTTGGCCGGGGCATCATGATGTTCATCGACATAGCTGAATAAAAAATCTCTAAAGCGCTGAGTGGCGGGCGTTTGTGCGCGCCACGCATGGAAATAAAGGTTCATATTGCGCCGCAGCGGAGGCGTGAGCGAACAGGTCGCTAATTGGTAGCTTTTGGCGTAATGGCGGGAAAAGGTTCCGGCGATCACCACGCCTTCACACTGCGCCGCCAGCGACATGGCGGTCGCCATATGTTCCACCGTCATTTTGGGCTTAATGCGCACGCCAGCGGTTGCGGAGATCATCGGAATGGATTCGTTGCCAACGGCGATCAGCTCTTCGCTTTGAATCTCTTCCCAGCGAACCGTTTTTTTATGCAGCCGATAGTCCGGATGGCAGTACAGGGCGATTTCCGTTGTGAACAGCGTTTGTTTGTCGATTTCCGGCTCCAGCGGCCGCTCCGGGCCGATACCAAAATCGGCTTCTCCCAACATAATGCTTTTTTGTAATTGCGACATGGGCTTATCAATAAGCTGTACGTGGGTATGCGGATGCTGCCGCTTAAAGGCATGGATGATTTGCGGCAGAAAAGCACAGGCGATCAGCGGCGCGCCAACAACCCGCACCAGGGATTTTTTGATCTCTTTCAGGTCGCGGGCATAATTTTCGGCCCGTTGAAACTCTTCAACAACCCGCATGGCGGCGGGTAAAAACTTTTCGCCGTCGGGCGACAGCTTCACCACGCGCGAAGTGCGGTCGAAAAGGGAAACCTCCATCTGGCTTTCCATTTCGTTGATTAAACCGCTAACAGCTCCCTGCGTGATGCACAGATATTTGCTGGCGGCGGTAAAACTACGCAAATCCGCGACGGCCAGAAACGCGCGAAATTGCCGGATAGTTAAATTCATTTGCCACCTGTGTTACCCCTTTACTGAGAGGATTTTATCTCAGGCTGGATAAGGTCGCGTTGATACGACTCGCAAATACAGGGTGTCTGCCTGCGGCGCAGGCAGACTGTTGGCTTATTTTACGGTAATGGTCGGCGACTTTTTCATGGTTTCTTCGGTCAGCTCCTGGCCGATGCCGGGAAGCTCCGGAACGTCGTACATGCCGTTCTTGGGTAGATAGTTGTATTTACAGGTCTGTGTATTCGGTTCCAGCAGCGCATACCGGTGCAGTTCGTGGATGACGAAGTTAGGGATCGCGGTTTCCATATGCAGCGCCACCGCTGTGGAAATCGGCCCGCCGCAAACATGGATTTGCACCGTTTTGTCGTAAACGTGCGCCATATCGCAGATTTTCTTCACTTCGGTGATGCCGCCGCAGGTGCAGATATCGGGCTGAATCACGCTCAGGCTGCCGTTTTCCAGGAAAGGGCGGTATCCCCAGCGCCAGTATATGCGTTCGCCAGCCGCCAGCGGAATATTGACCTTATCGGCAACCTGCTTCATCTGCCCTGGGTTCAGCGGCATAACCGGTTCCTCGTAGTAGAAGATGCCCAGTTCTTCGATCATGCGGCCAAACTGAATCGCCGAGGTGGTATCCGTAAAGGCATGCATTTCGGCGATGATATCCACGTCCGGGCCGACTGCATCGCGAATGGCGGCCATACGGTCGTAGCCCAGACGCAGGATTTTATCGGTGAGAGGCCCGTTGAGGTTTTGCTGGTTCCAGTTGCCGTGGCGATCCATTGCGACGGTATCCACTTTTATTGCGTCATAGCCTTCGCTGACGGCGGTCAGCGCCGCCTGTGCATACTGCTCCGGCTCGGTCAGCATATCTTTATCGCTGCCGTCCCCCCAGCCAAACTGTAGTTGACTGGCGTAGGTTCTGATTTTCTCGCGGCTTTTGCCGCCAAGCATTTTATACAGCGGTACGCCCCACGCTTTGCCTTTGATATCCCACAGCGCGATATCGATGCCGCTCATCGCCGCGGAAAAAATGCCGCCGCCGCCCTGCCCCCAGAAGGTTTTTTTGAGCATTTTTTCCCAGATAGCTTCGTTATTCATCGGGTCCATGCCGATGATAATGGCCGACAGGTCCTTCGCCATTCCGATGCCCGCAGAAGCGCCGACGCCGTAAGCCAACCCGACTTCGCCAAAACCGGAAATGCCCTCATCGGTATTAATTTTTACCACCACCGGACGCCATTTGCTGGTGGCGGACGCAAAATCGTTCGCCACATCAATAATATCAACGCTGGTAATTTTCATAATTTACTCCTCGTAATTAATATTTTTTAATCGTTAAGATTAATGCCGATACCACGGCGATAGCGCTGATAAAAACCAGGCATAGTAAGCCGCCGGTATAAGTTCCAGTGATAGAAATAAATAAGCCGATAAATACAGGAGATAATGAAGAGAGTCCGTTGGCGACGCCGTTCATTACGCCGCTGGCGGCGGATATGGATTTTCCTGGTATCATTCCCTGTAATAACGTCCAGGCAACGGGCGTACCCATCGTACAGAAAGCAACAGCAAAGGAGAGGAGTACCGCCGACATATATTTATGTTCGGTTATGGTGCCGAAATAGATACTGACGCCAGCGAAAAACATTAATACCATTAATATGGGGGCGCTGCGTCCTATTTTATCGACGAAGACGCCTGCGGCCGCTTTGGCAAATATCGACAGGACAAAGGGAAGCGACGCCAGCCAGCCCATTTCTGCCCAACTGAACCCTCTGGCTGATTTTAGATAGGTCGGCAGCCAGGTAATCATCCCCCAGTACAGGCATTGCAGACACAGATACCACAGCACCAGCAACCAATAGCTGTAGTTGGTAATCACCGGTTTTACCCGCAACATAAAACTTTCGCTGCTGCCTGCGCTTTCCGTTTCCTGCCCGGCTTTGATATAAGCCAGTTCCTGCTCGCTGATACTTTTATGTTGTTCTGGTTTATCAGCAACATATCGCCAAAGTAGCCAGAGTGGGATTAACCCAAGAGCGGCGCATAAAAAGAAGTTGGAGCGCCAGCCGTGGGTGCCTATCCACCAGGTGAAAAAAGGCATCGCAATGGCGGGAGCGACTGACTGGCCGACGATCCACGCCGCGTTTGCTCTGCCGCGTTCCTGCTTCGGGAACCAGTTTTTAATAAATACGCTTTGCAGTGGATAATAAAATCCCTCTCCGATGCCCAGTAATATACGGCAAATAATAATTAGAGCGAATGATGTAGCGACTCCGCCAATCATTAAAGCGATAGTCCAGATCAGAATACAAAGCATCATTGCTTTTCTGGGGCCGAGATAATCACCAAGCGGTGATAATACAACGTTAGCGATACCATAAGCGGCCAGAAAGACGGTCATCATCATGCCGATTTGCAATGGCATACCTTCAATACCCATATAGGCTAAGAAGGGTTCATTCGCGGCTAATACCGAAACATTAACGCGATCGAGATAAGCAATAAATATTCCAATAAACAGACAGGCAACGATTAAAAATCTTTTCCTGGTTGGGGGGGCGGTAAGGGCCATCGACATTAGCGATCTCCTTCTCATCGGATAAGGTTATTTTAAAATATAAGTTTTTGTTGATTTTTACTGATTAAGAACCAATCCCATTAGGCTCTAAGTGATGATGTCCAAAGTAGCAATACACATTCTTTTAGAAAAACGGTATTTTCTGTTTGATTAATGAGGTTATCTAATACATCAGGAGGGAGAATACGGCCTGAAAAGGGGAATCCCGTTTGTGAATCTTATCCCCCTTTCTCTCGGATTCTTTACTGTTTTTTGAGCGGAATCGCGTTAGCATGAGTCAGGACTCATTCATTCTGGGGAACTCATGGCTATCAAACTTATTGCTATCGACATGGATGGCACCCTTCTGCTGCCCGATCACACCATTTCTCCGGCGGTTAAAAACGCGATTGCCGCTGCGCGTGAAAAAGGGGTAAACGTGGTGCTGACCACAGGCCGTCCGTATGCGGGTGTGCACAGTTACCTGAAAGAACTTCACATGGAACAGCCCGGTGATTATTGCATCACCTATAACGGGGCGCTGGTGCAGAAAGCAGGGGACGGCAGTACGGTTGCGCAAACGGCGCTCAGCTATGATGACTACCGTTACCTGGAAAAACTGTCCCGTGAGGTGGGTTCTCACTTCCACGCATTAGACCGAAATACGCTTTATACCGCTAACCGCGATATCAGCTACTACACGGTGCATGAGTCGTATGTGGCGACCATTCCGTTGGTATTTTGTGAAGCGGAGAAGATGGACCCGAACACCCCGTTCCTGAAAGTTATGATGATCGATGAGCCTGCCGTTCTCGACCGGGCGATTGCGCGTATACCGGCAGAGGTGAAGGAAAAGTATACCGTGCTGAAAAGTGCGCCGTACTTCCTTGAAATCCTCGATAAACGGGTTAATAAAGGCACTGGCGTAAAATCACTGGCCGAGACGCTGGGTATTAAGCCAGAGGAGGTGATGGCGATTGGCGATCAGGAAAACGACATTGCGATGATCGAATACGCCGGTATGGGCGTGGCAATGGACAACGCCATTCCGTCGGTCAAAGAGGTGGCTAACTTTGTGACTAAATCGAACCTTGAAGATGGTGTTGCCTGGGCGATTGAACAACATGTTCTGTCCTGATTCACTCCGGCCCGATCGCCGTCGGGCCGATAGTTCCACTCATGAAGCTAATGTGTTGCAACAAAGACGTTGTAGAAAATAGTTTTTTATTTCAAAAGATTAATTCGCACAGAAATCCCGCCCACCAGGCGACGATTACTATATTCTCCCTCCTCCTTTCGATCCGGCGGCGCTTCTCGCCAGAATAAACGCTTCATCATTATGAAAAAACGCTCCCTTTTGCTGTTGGCGCTGCCCGCTATGGCTTTTTCTACCTGGGCGGCTACCAGCCCCCCGGCCCCGGCGAACCTGTCGCCTGTTTATAGCTATCAGGATGACGTCCCATCTGCTGCCACACCGCCAGTCGCGACAACGCCGGTGGCAAAGCCTGCCAGTACATCAGTGTTGCCTTTTCTGGGTGATGAAGCCCGAAAGCGTGGCTATGAGCTTCCCGAGCCATTTGGTCTCAATATTAACTACATGAATATTGGGCAGAATATTAACGTTGATAGCATCAACTTTAATGGCCTGGCTTTAGGTTCCAACGGGGGAATTCCATTAGATAACGCATTTAAAATTAACGTCGGTCATACCCGTGAAAAGAGCAAGACCGAAACGGTCAAGCTGGATGCCTGGCTGCTGCCATTTATGAATGTGTACGGCCTGGTGGGCTATACCGATGGTCATTCCATTTCGCAAATTGGTGTTGGGTTGATGACGAAAAATGGCCACGTTTTTCATCCCGCCGATCTGCAAAACCTCAAGTTTAAACTCGACTTTAAAGGCACTACCTATGGCATCGGCACCACGCTGGTCGGCGGCGTAAGTAACTGGTTTACCGCTGTTGATGCTAACTACACCCAGACACAGTTCGATATTCTTGATGGCAGCATCGACGCCTTTACCGTCTCACCTCGTGTTGGTTACCGTTTTACCACCCCGGGTATAGATAAGATGCATCTGCCGTCGGGCAAGCTAAACGTCTGGGTCGGCAGCATGTATCAGGATGTGCAGCAGGAGTTTAAAGGCAGCCTCGACGACCTGACCATGCCGTCAGCGACGCTACAAAGGCTGGTGAGTATGGCTAACTATAACAATAACGGCCGCTTTGACGTCAAACAGCATCTACAATCACCGTGGAACATGCTGCTGGGCGCTCAGTATGAAATAACCCGCCATTTCAACGTTACCACCGAGTTTGGCTTTGCCGAGCGCAATAGCTTCTTTGTGGCCGGTGAGTACCGCTTTTGAATCGCTGCCATTACCGACTGTTGCTTTGCGTCGCCGGTGTGCTGTCCGGCGTGGCGCAGGCGTCGCTGCCCAGCCGCAGTCAGGTGGACGGCTGGCTACAACAAATGGGGGATAGCGATACTTACGATGCCGCCAAAGGCGTCAACTGGGGAGTAATGCCCGGGCCATTTTATACCCCTGAACTGGGGCTGGGCATCGGCACCGCTATCGTCGGTATGTATCGCCCCGATCCTGCCGATAAGGTTAGCCAGGTATCCACGCTGTCGCTGAGCGGCTATTTCAGCTCCACAGGCGCTTTTGGCGTAAGCCTGCAAAATTACGCTTTTTTCGCGCAAGATCGCTGGCGTTTCTTCCTCACTGGCGCATTGAGCGACACGCCCACTTACTATTGGGGACAGGGTTTTGCCGCCGGTGATAAAGACAGCCATAAGCAGGCCTATACTGCGCAGGTGCTGGATCTGCAACCCATGCTGTATCGTCGGCTGGTCAACAATATCTATCTTGGCGTTGGCTGGACGCTGGATATACAGCACGCCGCGCAAATTGATGAGACCGATCCGCCCAAAATTCAAAGTACAGCGCAGGGCTGTTCTTCACTGAGTAACGGCGGTAGCGTTGAGATTAGCTGGGATGATCGTGATTTTATACCTAACCCACGCAAAGGGCAGTATGCCACCCTTCGCTATACCCACTTCGCACCGGACGTCGGTAGCGATACGCGGTTTGATGAATACCAACTGCACTATAGTCGTTACCATGCCGTCAATGATAAAGATGTGCTGGCCTGGGAAACGGACGGCGCTTTTACTCAGGGTGATGTGCCGTGGAATATGCTGCCGCTGCTGGGCAGTAACCATCGTATGCGCGGCTATTATGAAGGGCGCTATCGCGATAAAAATGCTATCAGTGGTCAGCTGGAATATCGCCATAAGCTGAGCTGGCGGCATGGCGTTGTCGGTTGGGTGGGCGCGGGCACCATGGGATCGTCTTTGCACCATCTGGATGACGGACGATGGCTGCCTTCTGCGGGCGTGGGCTATCGCTTTGAGTTCAAGCCGCGCGTCAACGTGCGGCTGGATTACGGCGTGGGCAAAGCTAGCAGCGGTTTTTATTTTCAGGTAGGAGAAGCATTTTGAGGTCCGTCGTTCGGGTTATCTTTCTGGCGCTGCTGTTTCTGACGGGGAGCGCTCGCGCCGCCTTACCACTGACGCTCTATCTGTCCTCTCTCCCAATGCCAGCTGCCAGTGAAGCCTGGCCGACGATGCCGCCGCAGCCGCTGCCAAAGGGGTTGCGTCCGTGTTGCGCTTTTGGTTACGACCTGCATGCCGAGCTGCTGGGACTGCCGGTTCCGTTCTATCAGTTAAATAACGTCGTGACGGTGGACTCGCTGGGGCATCATCAGTACAACGACCATCTGTACTCGGGCGTGGCAAACCTGATTGGCCTTAGCGGTGAGAATAACGGTATTGTGTATACCTTGCGTGGCGGATTCATCGACACCGCACATGTGCGGGATACCGCTGATATGACAGTGTATATCTTCAGCCAACTACTACCAAAGCTGGGGCAGGCTTTTACGCTGAATCTGGGCGAGGAGCTGGCCGAACGGCGTCTGGTTTTTACTGCTTTTACCCCTCCGGTCGATGCACGCGAGCGTTACACGCTGGCCGCCTGGCTGTCGGCGCATCTGGCGTTCCAGGTGGCGGAGTGGCACGAAATCGCCCAATGGTACGGTTTCGAGTCTGTTCGCGGATTTTCTGAGGGAGTATCGGCCTTTTCGCCGGAAGATCTCTATTCTAACCTCGCGGGTGCCCGTCTGGCGGCGTCTTTAATTGTCGGCGGCCAGACGAAAACGCAAGAGATGTACAACACGGCGATGGAAACTGCGCTGCGGCAAGCGCTGACGCAGCTGGCAGCGCAGCCGGCGCAGATCACCCGTTTTCAGTTTGATATGCTTGATGGCCGTTGGTGGAACAGCCAGCGGCGGGTACCGGAAAAATATCTGGTGCTGCATCGTAATTATCAGATGGGCGATGACCGCCTGCCGACCGCCATTCCTGGCGAGATAATGCCGCTATTGCCGCTGAGCTTGCCCCATCGCTGGCGCGGTATCCAGCTTAGCACGCTGGCGCAACTACAATTGTGGCCCAGCGAGGATATGGCGCAGCTACCGCCTCCCGCGCACTATTACAGCGAAAAAGATTTTGCCGCCCTGGCGGAGCAGGCACGGCTACAGGACGAAAAAACACAGAATCATTAAACAGGCAGTAGCCGTAGGCTATTTCCCTCTTATACCCTCGGCGTACTGTTTTATGTTCTGATAACTGGTGATGTGAAATGCGTCGTTTGGCGAGCCGGAAGCTATTATGGCGAAGGATGACCGGCTATCCATGCGTCGAGTGCCGTCACTCCCTGCGTCACGATAGTTTTAATATCTATATCGCTAAGCGGTTGCAATTCCAGCTCCCGACAGGCTTCGGTTGCCTGCGTCATCCCCAGGCTGGCGCAGCCGCTTTTTAATTTATGCGCCAGCCGCTTAATGTTAACGTCGTCATTCATGGCGCGCGCCGCCTCGATCTCCTCGACTAAAGGCAGCGCGCTGTCTTTGAATAACGCGACCCATTGCCGGAGCTTTTCCGGGCCGACAGACGCCATATCGCCGGCAAGCTGATGTTCATTCAGCATCGCCCGCGCATTGTGAGATTTGCCCTGTAAATAGTGCGCTATCATACGGTAAAGCTCCTCGCGGGGAACGGGCTTTTGAATAATCCCGCAGAAAAGACCGGCGGTACGCTGACGAAGATTATCGTCTATCACATGCGCGCTAAAACCAATGCGTTTCATGGCGGGATACTGACTCATCAACTGCTGCGCCAGGGTTAAGCCGTCATAATCCGGTAAATCAAAATCCACCAGCGCCACATCAAAGGGCTCGCCTTCGGCTAAACAGCGTAGCGCGTCATTCGCGCTTTCAGCTACTGAGACCTTCACCCCTTTACCCGTGAGCATTTCAGCGGTAATACGCTGCGTCAGCATATTATCTTCAATCAGCAACAGACGTAGCCCGTTAAGATTTATCGGTTCCCTGAACGCACTTTTGCTTGCGGGTTTGGGGTGGCGAACCGGCAGTTGTAAGCGAAAACAACTGCCAACATGAAGCGTACTGGTGACGGTTAGCGTCCCGCCCATTGCCTCTGCCAGGCTGGCGCTGATAGCCAGCCCCAGGCCCGTCCCGCCCCGGCGTCCTGTCGCCTGCACAAACGGTTTGAAAATAGCCGTCAGCTTTGCTTCAGGGATACCGCATCCGGTATCTTCAACCTCAATAAACCAGCTCTGATCGTCGCAAAACGTGCGCAGCACTATGCTGCCGCGATCGGTAAATTTCGCCGCATTACTTAAAAGATTAATCACAATTTGACGTATCCGGCGCGGATCGCCTTGTAGCGTGGAGGGGAGTTGCTCGCTAAAGTCGGCGATGAGCGCCACCTGCACGCGGCTGTGCATTAAATGCAGCGCGCTATTCAACAATTGTCGCGGTTCAAACGGCTCCTCGCTAATAGAAACGTTGGTGCCGCCTACTTCAATCGCCGAGTAATCAAGAATATCGTTAAGAATCGCCAGTAGCGATTCGCCTGAATCATTAATGGCCTGTAAGTCGTCGCGGTAGTTTGCCATGAGCGGTTTATCGGCCAGCAATTGTACCGTACCGAGAATGCCGTAAAGCGGCGTGCGAATTTCATGGCTCATGGCGGCAAGGAACGTCGATTTCGCCTCGTTGGCCTTTTCCGCTTCGGCGCGCGCCTGCCGGTGTTCCAGCACCAGCGCATGAAGCTCCGCCGTTTGCGATCGCACCTGTTCCGCCAAATCCTCACGATGGCGGTTCAATTTGCGCACGTTGGCGCGAAACGCTTCCATCAGACGGCTGATGGTATCCAGTTCGCTGACGCCAGCCGCCTCCGGAAACGGTGAGTCAATATCGCCCTCCAGTAACCGCTGTAAGGCCTGCGTTTGTTGCGCCAGCGGGCGGGATACGGAACGGTAAACCACTCGCCAAAGAATAAAACTTAATGAGCACAGCGCCAGGATACCTAAGATCACTAACCCTATTTGCCCACGCTGACTGGCGTGTGTAAGACGCGCTAACCCAGCCTCGTTTCGTTTTTCGATGGCGTTCACCAACTGCGACACTTCCGTACTGAAGCGGGTAAACTGAAAGAGGTTATTGGCCATAAGCGTTTGAAGCTGGTCGCGGATGGCGTTTTCCTTACGAAACAGGGTAACCAGTGTGGTGTACTGATTTATTTTCTCCAGCGCGTCGGCGATTTGGGCGCGAACGGTAGGATCTTCTATACGCTGCTGGCGGCGGGATAAAATTTTAACCAACTGATTAAGTTTTTCATCGGTGTCCTCGGCATCGCTCAGCCCTTGCGCGTCTTTTAAGGTCACAATGAGCTGCTTAAACCGCAGGGCATTGACCCGCAACTCATTCATCTGATTCACATACTCAAGGTCGATATCAATCAGCCGGTCAAGCGCGCGTTCAGCCTGATCCCCTTTACCGCTTTCGATAAGATCGTAAATACCGGCCTGGGTGGCGCCCGCAGATGTCGCGGCATTATTGGCCTGGCCGTGAGCCTGGGCGGCAATGCTTTCCGCCGCCTCCGCAATCTGGCGGCTTAACTGCTGTTGCTGTGCGCGCAGCGTGAGAATTTCACCGACCAGCGTTCCCTGTTGCCCAAGCGTTTGCGCAATCTCTTTTTCTTGCCGGGCGATGGCCGAGGTATTAAATCCCTGCTCGCTTAATGCCTGCAAAAGATGGTTAATTTTAAGGCTTTGCGCTTTCAGCATCTTCCCCTGCGCCAGCCAAACGCCCTCACTGTCGGCATTGGTCAGATTTTGCGCAGAAAAGAGCTCGTAAGCGCTGGCTTCGCTTAACTGCCTGGCCATATTCATCGTGGGGAGCAGCGCTTGCGTATTGGTTTGCTCCACCTGACTAATGACGCGCAGGCTTATCCAGCCGATCACGGTGCTGAGCAGGGTGAGTGCCGCCATCAGGGCGAAGGCCAGCCATAATCTGCGGGTCAGTGAAGGCGTTGACATTTATGCGCCGCGGGTGAAATGGGTTGAGTTGCCGCCGGAAAAACCATTAGGATAAAACCTTGTTGCTGGTGGGGCTATCATGCGCGCGCTTATTTCGTTCTTTTTTTTGATAATCATCGTCTCGAATGTAGAAACGGCGTCAGCCGAAACCGGACTGCTACACTGGACGCGCGCCGATCGGGCGATTCCCTGGCGGCAAACGTCAGTCAATGCGAGTAAACCCTGGAAACTGTGCGCATTATACCCCAGCCTGAAAGATTCTTACTGGTTGTCCGTCAACTACGGGATGCAAAAAGCGGCCAAATTGTATGGCGTTGATTTAAAAGTGCTGGAAGCGAATGGCTATCGGCAACTGGCGACGCAACAACAGCAAATGACGCAGTGCCGGGAGTGGGGCGCCGACGCTATTCTGCTTGGCAGCAGTACCGATCGTTTCCCGGAACTGGAACGGTATGCCGGTAATGTGCCGGTTATTGAACTGGTGAACATGATTCACGATGCCAGCGTCGCAACCCGCGTTGGTCTGCCGTGGTTTCAGATGGGGTATCTGCCGGGACGTTTCCTGGTGCAGTGGAGCAAAGGAAAAGCGCTTAACGTTTTACTCTTCCCGGGGCCGGAAGAAGCCGGCGGCAGTCAGGAGATGGTGGCGGGTTTTCGTCAGGCAATTAAAGGCAGCGCGATCAACATTGTGGATATCGCCTGGGGCGATAACGACATTGAAGTGCAGCGAAACTTACTCCAGGAAATGCTGGAGCGCCATCCGGACGCCAATGTGGTCGCCGGGTCGGCGATAGCGGCGGAGGCGGCGATGGGCGAAGGGCGAAATTTGACGACTCCGCTCACGATCGTCTCATTTTATCTGACGCATCAGGTTTATCGCGGTTTAAAACGCGGCCATATCCTGATGGCGCTCAGCGATCAGATGGCCTGGCAGGGAGAATTAGCGATAACGCAGTCGATTAAGGTCTTACAGGGGCAACCGGTGCCTGAAAATATCAGCCCGCCGGTGCTTATTTTGACGCATAACAACGCCGATAGCGCGCGCGTTCGCCGTTCGCTATCGCCTCCGGGATTTCGGCCCGTCTATCTGTATCAATACACCTCCGAGGCTAAAAAGTAGCCTTCGCCATGCTGTGTGACCAGCAGTTCCGGCGTAATTTTATGGCGTAAGCGGCGAACCAGGACATCAATCGTGCGGAGATCCGGAGTCTCTACGCGGCGGGCGGAAAGCATTCGCAGCAGACGTTCGCGATGCAGCACTTTGCCTGGGTTGGTCACAAAGGCCAGCAGTAACTCGTACTCCGCGCGCGTAAGCTTAATGGCTTCACCATTGTGCTCCAGCGTATGATTCATCACGTTCAGGCAGTAACCGGAAAACATATAGCAGTTTTCACTGGCATTTTGCGGCGTGGGGCGGGCCAGATCGATGCGCCACAAAAGATTTTTCACCCGCACTACCAGCTCGCGCAGTTCCAGCGGCTTGGTGACGTAGTCGTCCGCGCCCATCTCCAGCCCGACGATGCGGTCGATTTGGTCGCAACGCCCCGTCACCAGAATAATGCCCACCGTGGAACGTTCGCGTAGCGCCCTGGTCAGCATCAACCCGTTTTCGTCGGGGAGGTTGATATCCAGCAGGATCAGCGAAACGTGCTCATGCTCCATGATGTCGCGCAGGCCCGCGCCGCTGTCGGTCACCGAAACGCGATACCCCTCCTGCTCAAAATAGGCCTGTAATCTGGCCTGAGTAACAGGTTCATCCTCAACAATAACAATGTGATGTGACATCCTGCGCGCGGTCTCTTTCTGTTCATATCTGTTCATATATTGCCGTATCCCGTTCATCCTGACCAGTGACGCTGTTCATATTTGCGGAATAAGATCTGCGCATTAAACCATATAATTACAGGGGCTATTATGCGAAAACTCTGGAGAGCGCTACTCAGGCCAAGCGCCCGTTGGTCGATACTGGCGCTGGTCATTGTCGGGATTGTGATCGGCGTTGCGCTGATCGTGTTACCTCACGTCGGTATCAAACTGACCAGTACGACAGAGTTTTGCGTCAGCTGCCATAGTATGCAGCCGGTGTATCAGGAATATAAACAGTCCGTACATTTCCAGAACGCTTCCGGCGTACGCGCGGAATGTCACGATTGCCATATCCCCCCTGATATTCCAGGCATGGTGAAACGTAAGCTGGAAGCCAGCAACGATCTTTACCAGACATTTATCGCCCACTCGATTGATACCCCGGAAAAATTTGAAGCCAAACGTGCCGAGCTTGCCGAGCGTGAATGGGCGCGCATGAAAGAGAATAACTCCGCGACCTGTCGTTCCTGCCATAACTACGATGCGATGGATCACGCGAAACAGAACCCGGAAGCGGCGCGGCAAATGAAAATCGCCGCGAAAGAAAATCAGTCCTGCATCGACTGCCATAAAGGGATTGCCCACCAGCTACCGGATATGAGCAGCGGTTTCCGTAAACAGTTTGATGAACTGCGCGCCAGCGCCAGTACGCATAATGACGGCGATACGCTCTATTCGCTGGATATCAAGCCGATTTACGCCGCTAAAGGCGATAAAGAACCGGCAGGTTCGTTGTTACCTGCTTCTGAAGTGAAAGTCCTTAAACGGGACGGTGACTGGCTGCAAGTGCAAATCGAAGGCTGGACGGAGACGGACGGTCGCCAGCGCGTGCTGACGCAGTTGCCCGGTAAACGTATTTTTGTCGCCTCGATTCGCGGCGATGTGCAACAGCATGTGAAAACGCTGGAAGAGACCACCGTCGCGGCGACCAATACTCAGTGGAGCAAATTACAGGCAACCGCGTGGATGCAAAAAGGCGACATGGTAAATGACATTAAACCGATTTGGGCCTATGCCGACTCCCTCTATAACGGCACCTGTAATCAGTGTCACGGCGCGCCGGACAAAGCGCACTTTGACGCTAACGGCTGGATCGGCACGCTCAACGGCATGATCGGTTTCACCAGTCTGGATAAGCGTGAAGAACGTACCTTGTTGAAATATCTCCAGATGAATGCGTCTGATACCACCAACACGCCGCACAGCGATAAGGGAGAACACAATGAAAAATAAGGACTCGTTACACGTCTCTCGTCGACGTTTTCTGGCGCAGCTTGGCGGTTTGACGGTGGCAGGAATGCTGGGGCCGTCACTGCTGACGCCCCGTAGCGCCCGCGCAGCGGATGCCGTTGCGCCAGGCGCCGCGACGAAAGAGGGTATCCTTACCGGTTCTCACTGGGGGGCGATTCGCGCCACGGTGGTTGACGGTCGATTTGTGGCGGCAAAACCGTTTGAACAGGATAAATACCCGTCCAAAATGATCGCCGGTCTGCCCGATCACGTTCACAATGCGGCGCGTATTCGCTATCCGATGGTGCGCGTCGACTGGATGCGCAAAGGTCATCAAAGCGACACCTCGCAGCGCGGCGATAATCGTTTTGTGCGCGTCTCCTGGGATGAAGTGCTGGATCTGTTCTATCAGGAACTGGAGCGGGTGCAAAAAACCTACGGGCCGAGCGCGTTACTGACGGCGAGCGGCTGGCAATCTACCGGCATGTTCCATAACGCCTCCGGGATGCTGGCGCGCGCGATTGCGCTACATGGCAATAGCGTCAGCACGGGAGGGGACTATTCGACTGGCGCGGCACAGGTGATTCTGCCGCGCGTGGTGGGTTCAATGGAAGTGTACGAGCAGCAAACGTCATGGCCTCTGGTTTTACAGAACAGTAAAACAATTGTGCTATGGGGTTCTGATATGGTGAAAAACCAGCAGGCAAACTGGTGGTGCCCGGATCACGATGTCTATCAGTACTATGAACAATTAAAAGAAAAAGTTGCCAGCGGCGCTATCTCGGTCATCAGCATCGACCCGGTCGTCACCTCCACGCACGATTATCTGGGGCGCGATAAGGTCAAACATATCGCCATTAACCCGCAGACGGATGTCCCGTTACAACTGGCGCTGGCGCATACCCTGTACAGCGAGAAACTGTACGATAAAAATTTCCTCGATAACTACTGCGTCGGTTTTGACCAGTTCCTCCCCTATTTGCTGGGCGAGAAAGATGGACAGCCCAAAGATGCCGCCTGGGCGGAAAAACTGTGCGGTATTGACGCCGACACCATCCGCGCGTTGGCGCGGCAGATGGCGGGCGACAGAACGCAAATCATCGCTGGCTGGTGCGTACAACGTATGCAGCATGGCGAACAGTGGTCATGGATGGTCGTCGTGCTGGCGGCAATGCTGGGACAGATTGGTTTACCGGGCGGCGGCTTTGGTTTTGGCTGGCACTACAACGGCGCCGGGACGCCTGGTCGTAAAGGGATCATTTTAAGCGGCTTTTCCGGTTCGACGACCGTTCCGCCAGTACACGACAGCACGGATTACAAAGGCTACAGCAGCACCATTCCTATTGCGCGTTTTATGGATGCCATTCTTGAACCGGGCAAGGTCATTAACTGGAACGGCAAATCGGTTAAATTACCGCCGCTGAAGATGTGCGTGTTCGCCGGGACCAACCCGTTCCACCGACACCAACAAATTAACCGCATAATTGAAGGGTGGCGCAAGCTGGAAACGGTCATCGCTATTGATAACCAGTGGACGTCGACCTGCCGCTTTGCGGATATCGTTTTGCCGGCTACCACCCAATTTGAGCGTAACGACCTCGATCAGTTCGGCAATCACTCTAACCGCGGGATTATCGCCATGAAACAGGTGGTGTCGCCGCAGTTTGAAGCGCGTAACGACTTTGATATTTTCCGCGATCTCTGCCGACGCTTTAACCGTGAAGCGGCATTTACGGAAGGCCTTGATGAAATGGGCTGGCTGAAACGCATCTGGCAGGAAGGGAGCCAGCAGGGAAAAGGTCGCGGTATCCACTTACCGACTTTCGAGGTGTTCTGGAATCAACAGGAGTACATCGAGTTTGATCATCCGCAGATGTTTGTGCGCCATCAGGCTTTCCGTGAAGATCCGGACCTGGAGCCGTTGGGCACGCCAAGCGGTTTGATCGAGATTTACTCCAAAACGATCGCCGACATGCAATACGACGATTGTCAGGGCCATCCCATGTGGTTCGAAAAAATCGAACGCTCGCATGGCGGGCCGGGATCGCAGCGCTGGCCGTTGCACTTACAATCCGTCCACCCTGATTTCCGTCTGCATTCCCAACTGTGCGAGTCGGAAACGCTGCGTCAGCAATATGCCGTTGGCGGCAAGGAGCCGGTCTTTATTAACCCACAGGATGCCAGCGCGCGCGGGATCCGCAACGGTGACATCGTGCGGGTATTCAATGCACGCGGGCAGGTACTGGCGGGGGCGGTAGTTTCCGATCGCTATGCGCCGGGCGTGGCGCGAATTCATGAAGGCGCCTGGTACGATCCTGATAAAGGCGGCGATCTCAACGCGTTATGTAAGTACGGCAACCCTAACGTATTAACGCTGGATATCGGTACATCACAGCTCGCGCAGGCGACCAGCGCGCATACGACGCTGGTGGAAATTGAAAAATATACCGGCCCTATTGATAACGTCACGGCGTTTAACGGTCCGGTCGAGATGGTCGCGCAGTGTGAATATGTACCCGCATCGCAGGGGAATCCGCATGATTAAGCAGCCAGCGCTTGCTCAGGAACAGTACGCCTGCGTATATGCATGGCTGGCGTTACTCTTTTTCCGGGAAGTGGATGATGAAGGGTTAATACAATTACAGTCCGCGGAAATCGCGGACTGGCTGGCGCTGTTAAAGCGTCAGCCTGCGCTGGCGGCGTCGGTGGCGTTACTCGAACAAAAAATTGCCGCGCTTAGCCTGCGCCAGGATGCGCAGTTGGAGCTGGCCGCAGATTTTTGCGGATTGTTCCTGATGACGGATAAAAAATCGGCGTTGCCCTACGCCTCGCAATACCCGCAGCAGGAACCCGGCATGATTAAACATTTATTGCTTGAAGCCGGGATGGAAGTCAACGACGATTTTAAAGAGCCGGCCGACCACCTGGCGATTTATCTGGAATTACTCAGCCATTTACATTTTTCATTGGGTGAATCGTTCCAACAACGGAGAATGAATAAATTACGCCAGAAAACATTGTCGTCATTACTGGAATGGCTTCCGGAATTTACAAATAATTGCCTTAAGCATGATCCCTATGGTTTTTATGCTGCGTTAAGTCAATTATTGTTGGCTATCGTTCGTTTTGATGACGGAAAAGAGGATTTATCCATTGTTGCGGTTGAATAAACCCTGTGACGGGCATCGCAAAATAAATCTTACGATAGTCGGGGGTTATCATATCTATAGGTTTAGCCAATTGTAATTATTGATACCAATCAATATCCATGATGGGTTTGTATTTAGTATTGACGGGCCTCATGAGTAAAAAAATAAAATTTAATTAATCATGCCGCAATACCCCATAAGGATAGTGATATGAAAAAAATTACCCTCTATGCGACAACGGTTATCACCGTTGGGCTGTTATGTTATTTAGGTTTGTCCGGGTATGTATGGTATTACGACAAACAGCGCAGTAAAAAAAGCGATGTGCAGGCCTCGGTTGTGGGTGAAAATAATAAAATACTGGGTTATTTCAGGGAGAAAGGATGTGATTATTGTCATACGCCTTCCGCTGAATTACCTTTTTATTCCTCTTTTCCGGTGGCAAAGCAGCTAATGGATTACGATATCCAGCTTGGCTACAAATCGTTTAACCTGGAGGCGGTACGGGCCGCCCTGATTGCGGATACGCCGGTGCCGCAAAGCGAACTGAATAAAATTGAATGGGTTATGCAACATCAGACTATGCCGCCAACCCGCTATGTCGCGCTGCACTGGGCGGGGGGCGTCAGCGATAAAGAGCGTACTGACATCCTGAACTGGATAGCCGATCAGCGTGAGCGCAACTATGCCAGCGCCGATACCGACGCCGCGCACCGGAATGAACCCGTTCAGCCTATTCCGCGCAATATTCCCGTCGATGCGAAAAAAGTCGACTTAGGTTTCCGGCTTTATCATGATGAACGTTTATCCGGCGACAGCACAATATCCTGTGCGCATTGTCACGCGTTAAATGCGGGCGGTGTCGATGGCAGAAAAACCTCAATTGGCGTTGGCGGTGCGGTAGGACCAATAAATGCGCCGACGGTATTCAACTCCGTATTCAATATCGAACAATTTTGGGATGGTCGTGCTGCAACCCTGCAGGAGCAAGCTGGCGGACCACCGTTAAATCCTATTGAAATGGCCTCTAAATCCTGGGATGAAATTATTAGCAAGCTTGATAAAGATCCTGTCCTGAAAAAAGATTTCCAGGCGGTTTATCCGCAAGGATTTACCGGGGAAAATATTACTGATGCGATCGCCGAATTTGAAAAAACGTTGATAACGCCGGATTCCGCTTTTGATAAATGGCTGCGTGGAGATGAAAATGCGCTGACCGCGCAACAGAAACACGGTTATCAATTATTTAAAGAGAATAAATGTGCAACCTGTCACGGCGGTATCATTTTAGGCGGACGCTCTTTTGAACCATTGGGATTAAAGCGAGACTTTAATTTTGGCGAAATTACCGCAGCGGATATTGGTCGTATGAACGTCACCAAAGAGGTTCGCGATAAATTACGGCAAAAAGTCCCAGGCTTACGCAACGTCGCGTTAACGGCGCCTTATTTCCATCGGGGCGACGTACCGACGCTGGATGGCGCGGTAAAACTGATGCTGCGTTACCAGGTTGGCACCGATCTGCCGCAAAACGATATTGACGATATCGTCGCCTTCCTGGAAAGCCTGACCGGTGTTTATACGCCATATCAACCTGAATATGCGCAATGACAATGATGCTTGAAGCCAGAGATCTGTACTGCGAGCGGGACGAGAGGACGCTGTTTCGCGGGCTGTCGTTCACCGTGGACGCCGGGGAGTGGGTGCAGGTCACCGGCGGCAACGGCGCGGGAAAAACCACCCTGCTGCGCCTGCTGACCGGGCTGGCGCGCCCGGACGGCGGCGAGGTGTACTGGCAGGGCGAGCCCCTGCGCCGCGTGCGCGACAGCTTCCATCGCAGCCTGCTGTGGATAGGGCACCAGCCGGGGATTAAATCCCGCCTGACGGCGCGGGAGAACCTGCACTTCTTCCACCCCGGCGACGGCGCGCGTCTCCCGGAGGCGCTGGCGCAGGCCGGGCTGGCGGGATTTGAGGACGTGCCGGTCGCCCGGCTCTCGGCCGGGCAGCAGCGCCGGGTGGCGCTGGCCCGCCTGTGGCTGACCCGCGCCGCGCTGTGGGTGCTCGACGAGCCGTTCACCGCCATTGACGTTAACGGCGTGGCGCGCCTCACCCGGCGGATGGCGGCGCACACGGCGCAGGGCGGGATGGTCATTCTCACCACCCACCAGCCGCTGCCGGGGGCCGCGGACACCGTCCGCCGCCTGGCGCTGACCGGCGGGGAGGCAGGGCTGTGATGTGGCGTGTCTTCTGTCTCGAACTGCGCGTGGCGTTCCGCCACGGCGCGGACATCGCCGGCCCGCTGTGGTTCTTCCTGATGGTCATCACCCTGTTTCCGTTAAGCGTCGGGCCGCAGCCGCAGCTGCTGGCGCGTATCGCGCCGGGCATCATCCAGGTGGCGGCGCTGCTGGCCTCGCTGCTGGCGCTGGAGCGGCTGTTTCGCGACGACCTGCAGGACGGCAGCCTGGAGCAGCTGATGCTGCTGCCGGTGCCGCTGCCGGCGGTGGTGCTGGCGAAGGTGCTGGCCCACTGGGCGGTGACCGGCCTGCCGCTGATTATGCTCTCCCCGCTGGTGGCGCTGCTGCTGGGGATGGACGTGTACGGCTGGAAAATCATGGCGCTGACGCTGCTGCTCGGCACGCCGGCGCTGGGGTTTCTCGCCGCGCCGGGCGTCGCGCTGACGGCCGGGCTGCGGCGCGGCGGCGTCCTGCTGGGCATTCTGGTGCTGCCGCTGAGTGTCCCGGTGCTGATTTTCGCCGCCGCGGCGATGGACGCGGCATCGATGCATTTACCCGCTGACGGCTATCTGGCGGTGCTGGGGGCGCTGCTGGCGGGCAGCGCGACGTTAAGCCCGTTCGCCACCGCGGCGGCGCTGCGCCTCAGCGTGCAGTAGCGCCCCGGCGCGACGGACATTTTACTGGTTTCAGGAGGTCAGGTGACGACTATGTGGAAAACCCTTCATCAGCTGGCGGCGCCGCCCCGGCTGTATCAGATTTGCGGCAGGCTCGTGCCGTGGCTGGCGGCGGCCGGCATCATCGCGCTGGCCACCGGCTGGGTCCGGGGCTTTGGTTTCGCCCCGGCGGACTACCAGCAGGGGGAGGGCTACCGCATTATGTACCTGCATGTCCCGGCGGCCATCTGGTCAATGGGTATCTATGCGGCGATGGCGGTGGCGGCGTTCACCGGGCTGGTCTGGCAGATGAAAATGGCCAGCCTTGCCGTCGCGGCGATGGCGCCGGTGGGGGCGGTGTACACCTTCATCGCGCTGGTCACCGGCGCGGCGTGGGGCAAACCGATGTGGGGCACCTGGTGGGTGTGGGACGCGCGCCTGACCTCGGAGCTGGTGCTGCTGTTTCTCTACGCCGGGGTCATCGCCCTGTGGCACGCCTTTGACGACCGCCGGATGGCCGGGCGCGCGGCGGGCATTCTGGTGCTGGTCGGCGTGGTGAACCTGCCGGTTATCCACTATTCCGTCGAGTGGTGGAACACCCTGCACCAGGGCTCGACGCGGATGCAGCAGAGCATCGACCCGGCGATGCGCTCGCCGTTGCGCTGGGCCATCGCCGGCTACCTGCTGCTCTTTATGACGCTGGCGCTGATGCGGATGCGCAACCTGATTTTACTGATGGAAAAACGCCGCCCGTGGGTGAGCGAACTGATACTGAAAAGGGGGCACCGGTGAGTCCGGCATTTTCATCGTGGAGCGATTTTTTCGCCATGGGCGGGTACGCCTTTTTTGTCTGGCTGGCGGTGGCGATGACCGTGGCGCCGCTGGTGCTGCTGGTGCTGCACACGGTGCTGCAGCGCCGGGCCATTCTGCGCGGCGTGGCGCAGCAGCGGGCGCGCGAGGCGCGGATGCGTGCCGCACAGGCGCAACAGGAGGCCGCGTGAACCTGCGACGTAAAAACCGGCTATGGGTGGTCTGCGCGGTGCTGGCGGGCCTGGCGCTGACCACCGCCCTGGTCCTGTACGCGCTGCGCGCGAATATCGACCTGTTCTATACCCCCGGCGAAATTCTCTACGGCAAGCGCGAGACGCAGCAGCTGCCGGCAGCGGGCCAGCGTCTGCGCGTCGGCGGGATGGTGATGCCCGGCAGCGTCAGGCGCGACCCGGACTCGC
>NZ_JBKFSQ010000024.1:0-73873 GCF_046569525.1 Salmonella sp. 741265055_HSA
CAACACCTTCCTCCCCGCTGAAAGTACTTTACAACCCGAAGGCCTTCTTCATACACGCGGCATGGCTGCATCAGGCTTGCGCCCATTGTGCAATATTCCCCACTGCTGCCTCCCGTAGGAGTCTGGACCGTGTCTCAGTTCCAGTGTGGCTGGTCATCCTCTCAGACCAGCTAGGGATCGTCGCCTTGGTGAGCCGTTACCTCACCAACCAGCTAATCCCATCTGGGCACATCTGATGGCAAGAGGCCCGAAGGTCCCCCTCTTTGGTCTTGCGACGTTATGCGGTATTAGCCACCGTTTCCAGTAGTTATCCCCCTCCATCAGGCAGTTTCCCAGACATTACTCACCCGTCCGCCACTCGTCAGCGAAGCAGCAAGCTGCTTCCTGTTACCGTTCGACTTGCATGTGTTAGGCCTGCCGCCAGCGTTCAATCTGAGCCATGATCAAACTCTTCAATTTAAAAGTTTGATGCTCATGAATTAAACTTCGTAATGAATTACGTGTTCACTCTTGAGACTTGGTATTCATTTTTCGTCCGAGGACGTTAAGAATCCGTATCTTCGAGTGCCCACACAGATTGTCTGATAAATTGTTAAAGAGCAGTGCCGCTTCGCTTTTTCTCAGCGGCGCGGGGTGTGCATATTACGCTTTCCCGCTTCAGAGTCAAGCGTTTATTTTCGCTTTTCTCCGTGAGGTTCTGGTCTGAACCCCACTGACCCGGCGGCCTGTGTGCCGTTGTTCCGTGTCAGTGGTGGCGCATTATAGGGAGTTATTTCTGCCTGACAAGAGGAAATTTAAAATAATTTTCTGAGTGCGCACTTTTTATTCTTTGCGTTTATTTTGCCGACGATTTGTTGGTTAAATGGGCTATTTCACGGGCAAAGTGCGCAACTTGCTCCCAGTCGGTGTACACCACTTCTTTACTGGTATCCGTTTCGCCGCCCGACATCTTCATAATAAGCTTGATCATCAGACGGTCATACCAGCGATAGCGGGGATAGCGAAGCGCGCCTGCAATGACGGCACAGTAGTCAGGTCGCCACGGAGAACTCATTAAAAACTTACGCGCGTAGCTGTTAGTCTGCGGCGTCCGTTTTTCAGCTTTACGCGCCACCAGGTTAACGGAATAAAAGGCGCTCGGCATTCCGTTCAACCGCGTGGCATATTTCTTAACAAACTCCTGAAAGGCGCTGTGGTAATGACCATAACGAATAGACGCGCCAATCACTACGCGATCATAGCTATCCCAGTCAGGCTCTTCTGCGCGATGCAGATTAACGACATCGGCCCAGATCCCCATCTCTTTGAGTTCAGAAGCCAGATAAGAGGCAATTTCGCGCGTTTGTCCGTCCCGGGTAGAGAAAAGAATCAATGTTTTCACGTGTTACTCCATTATTCACGCCAGAAAGTCGGGGTAAAAAGTACCAGCAAAGTGAATACTTCCAGACGACCAAATAGCATGTTGGCGATGAGTATCCATTTCGCAACCGGATTCATACTGGCGAAGTTATCAGCAACCACCCCCAGCCCCGGTCCCAGGTTATTAAGCGTAGCCACTACCGAGGCGAAAGCCGAGAAATCATCTACGCCTGTAGCGATAATGGCCAGCATACTGACGATAAATACCAGCGCGTAGGCAGAAAAGAATCCCCAGACGGCTTCCAGAATACGTTCTGGCAGCGCCCGGTTCCCCAGCTTAATACTGTAAACGGCATTCGGATGCACCAGACGTTTGAGTTCGCGGTTCCCCTGTTTAAATAACAACAGAATACGGATGACCTTTAACCCCCCGCCCGTTGACCCGGCGCAACCGCCAATAAACGCGGAACATAGCAGCAAGACAGGCAAAAACAGCGGCCAGCGCGCAATGCTGTCCGTGGTAAACCCTGCCGTTGTCGCCATCGACACAACCTGGAAGAATGCCTGATTTAGCGTTGTCAGCGCCGAGTCGTAGATATTATGGAACCACAGTACCAACGTGCAGATCACCACCAGCGTCAACTGTACGCCGATGAACATGCGGAATTCCGGATCGCGCCAGTATACTTTCAGGCTACGCCC
Organism: Salmonella sp. 741265055_HSA; assembly: GCF_046569525.1. Classification (NCBI taxonomy): domain Bacteria; kingdom Pseudomonadati; phylum Pseudomonadota; class Gammaproteobacteria; order Enterobacterales; family Enterobacteriaceae; genus Salmonella; species Salmonella sp. 741265055_HSA. Next base: position 2,062 of record NZ_JBKFSQ010000024.1, read on the forward strand.
GCTTAGTAAAGAGAAATGCAGGCCATAGTTACAACCGGAGATCAGCAGGAAAATAGCGATGATGGTATTAATAGTGGGACTATCAAAATAGCCTACGCTGGCGTCATGCGTTGAGAAGCCGCCGATAGCGATAGTGGAGAAGCTGTGTCCGATAGCGTCAAACGCGGGCATCCCTGCAAACCATAGCGCCAGCGCGCAGGCTACCGTTAGCAAGACATAGATAAGCCACAGCGTTTTCGCCGTCTCGGCAATACGCGGGCGCATTTTGTTATCTTTGAGCGGCCCCGGCATTTCTGCCCGATAGAGCTGCATCCCCCCGACGCCGAGGATAGGGAGAATCGCCACCGCCAGCACAATGATCCCCATACCGCCAAACCATTGCAGCATCTGACGATAAAAGAGAATGGCGTGCGGTAATGAATCCAGCCCCACCAGCGTAGTGGCGCCCGTGGTGGTTAACCCGGAGAACGATTCAAAAAAAGCATCTGTAATGGTGAGGTTTGGGCTTTCCGAGAAAATAAACGGTAGCGCACCCACGCTGCCCAGCACGGTCCAGAACAGCACCACGATAAGAAATCCTTCGCGGGATTTCAGCTCGCCCTTTTCCCTACGATTTGGCCACCACAGTATGGAACCGATCGCCAGCGCGACAAAAAAGGTCTGCGTGAACGCTCTTCCTGCGCCATCACGATATATTAGCGCTACCAGTCCCGGGAGAATCATTGTCCCCGAAAATAAGATAACCAGTAGTCCAACGATTCGGGTAATGGCGCGAAAATGCATCTCTGCCGCTTCCTTTATTCTTAAAAATGAGGTGGGGATTATTCTTCAATCGCTAACAATTGCAATGAACCACGGCTAAAATCCGCCAGTTTTGTGGAAAATGCATTCACATGAGCAAAAGGAAGCGCCACCCTGAGCCGAACAGACGCCTGATAATCGCTGGAAACGATCTTCCCGGCAAACTGTCCTAATAATGCTTCGATTCCGGCCAACTGACCGTACTCACACTGCAAAGTATATTCGGTTAATGGCGTCTTGCGTTGTGTGGCAAGCTGACGTAATGCCTGATTCACACCGCCGCCATAGGCTTTTACCAGCCCGCCCGTACCCAGCAGAATACCACCATAGTAGCGCACGACGACGGCAGTAATCTCTCCGACGCCGCTGCCCATCAATTGCGCAAGCATCGGCTTGCCTGCCGTTCCCGCCGGTTCGCCGTCGTCTGAAAAGCCCAGTTGCTGTGAGTCGTCCGGCGCACCCGCCACCCACGCCACACAATGGTGGCGCGCATCAGGGTGCTCAGCTCTGACTGACTCAACAAACGCTTTCGCCGCGTCTACGCCATCGGTATGCGCCAATAGCGTAATAAAGCGGCTTTTTTTGATCTCTTCAACAACGGTGACCGGCGCTGCAGGGATTAACCAACTGTCCATTACGCCAGTTTTAAATCCCGCGTCATGTTTTCCACGCCGTTTTCGTGGATGACCACGTTATCTTCAATGCGAATACCGCCGAAAGGCTTGAGCGCTTCAATTTTCTGCCAGTTGAAGTGCTTGCTGAACGGCCCTTCGCGCCACGGCGCTAACAGCGATTCGATGAAGTAAATCCCCGGTTCGATGGTCAACACCATTCGCGGCTGTAACACACGCGTGCAGCGCAGATACGGGTATTTGGACGGCGCGGCGAGATGCGTACCGGAATCATCCTGCATAAACCCGGCCACATCGTGTACCTGCAGACCCAACGGATGACCAATACCGTGCGGCATAAACGGCCCGGTGAGATCATTTTCCACCATCGCCTCTTCACTCATGTCGGTAATGATTTGATGTTTACGCAGCAGCTTCGCGATGCGCTGATGGAACTGAATATGATAATCCACATAGCTGACGCCCGCCTTCATGGTAGCGATCAGCGCCAACTGTTCGTCGTTAACATCTTTCACCAGGTGGGCGTAGTCGTTATCGCTTTTCGCCGACCAGGTTCGCGTCAGATCCGCCGCGTAGCCGTTGTATTCCGCGCCCGCATCCAGCAGGAAACTGCGCATTTCAGACGGTGCCTGATGATCCAGTTTCGTGTAATGCAGCACGGCGGCATGTTCGTTCAGCGCCACAATGTTGCTGTATGGAACATCGGTATCGCGATGTCCCGTGGCGGTCAGGTACGCCAGGTTGATGTCGAACTCGCTCATGCCGGAACGGAAGGCCTCTTCCGCCGCACGATGACCGCTCACCGCCATTTTCTGCGCTTCGCGCATACAGGCCAGTTCATAATCCGTTTTATAGGCGCGGTAGTAATGCAGATAGTCGATAACACCTTTCGGGTTGATGTTGCTGGCGGCGATATCCAATTGTAGCGCGCGCTCAGGAACCGGGCCGATATAGCCGATATTGCCACGCGCGGCAGGCAGTTGGCTGCCGATGCCATCCGCTTTCGGTAAGGCGACGACCTCGACTTCTTCTGTCCAGAAGGACGTTGGCAGCGGTTCAACGTTATGCCAGTAATCGACCGGCAGATAAAACCACAATTTGGGTTTGTTGACGCCATCGACCAACAGCCAGCAATTTGGAACCTGAGTTACCGGCACCCAGGCTTTAAACTGCGGATTGACCTTAAACGGATAAGGGTGATCGTCGAGAAAGACGTTGAAAAGCTCGCCGGAATGAATAAGTAACGCATCCAGCTTAAAGCGCGCCAGAACATCGCGCGTCCGTTCTTGTAAGGTAACAATATGATTTTTATAGAGCGCGGCCAGTGATTCCATTTTTTACCCTTCTGTTTTTTTGACCTCAAGTTTCCGCATCTTAGCACATCGCCCCACGAGAGCGTGATCTCTGCCGAGCGTGATCACATCGGCATTTCTTTAATCATTTATTTGCATTTTTTTAACACAAAATACACACTTCGCTTCATCTGGTACGACCAGATCACCTTGTGGATTCAGGAGACTGACATGCTTTATAAAGGCGACACCCTGTACCTCGACTGGCTGGAAGATGGCATCGCCGAACTGGTGTTCGATGCTCCAGGCTCGGTCAATAAACTCGACACCGCAACCGTCGCCAGCCTCGGCCAGGCGCTTGAGGTGTTGGAAAAGCAACACGATTTAAAAGGGCTGCTGCTGCGCTCTAATAAAGCGGCCTTTATTGTCGGCGCGGACATCACCGAATTTCTTTCACTGTTCCTCGTCCCCGAAGAGCAGTTAAGCCAATGGCTGCATTTCGCTAACAGCGTCTTTAACCGTCTGGAAGATTTACCCGTACCGACCCTTGCCGCCGTAAACGGCTATGCGCTGGGCGGCGGGTGCGAATGCGTGCTGGCCACCGATTACCGTCTGGCGACGCCAGACCTCCGTATCGGCCTGCCGGAAACTAAACTGGGCATCATGCCGGGTTTCGGCGGCTCCGTTCGTCTGCCGCGTATGCTGGGCGCAGACAGCGCGCTGGAGATTATCGCGGCAGGTAAGGATGTCGGTGCTGAACACGCGCTGAAAATCGGCCTTGTGGACGGCGTGGTCAAACAAGAGAAGCTAATTGAAGGCGCGATAGCGGTATTACGTCAGGCGATTAACGGCGACCTCGACTGGAAGGCCAAACGTCAGCCGAAGCTGGAGCCGTTGAAACTCAGCAAAATTGAAGCAGCGATGAGCTTTACCATCGCTAAAGGCATGGTCGCACAAACGGCCGGTAAACATTATCCGGCGCCGATGACCGCAGTGAAAACCATTGAAGCCGCCGCGCGTTTTGGTCGTGAAGAAGCGCTGAATCTGGAAAATAAAAGCTTTGTTCCGCTGGCGCATACCAATGAGGCTCGTGCGCTGGTCGGTATCTTCCTCAACGATCAATATGTAAAAGGTAAAGCCAAAAAGCTGACCAAAGATATTGAGACGCCGAAACAGGCAGCCGTACTGGGCGCGGGCATTATGGGCGGCGGTATCGCTTACCAGTCGGCCTGGAAAGGCGTACCGGTCATCATGAAAGATATCAACGATAAATCGTTGAACCTCGGCATGACCGAAGCGGCCAAGCTACTGAACAAACAGCTGGAGCGCGGCAAGATCGACGGTCTGAAGCTGGCGGGCGTCATTTCGACCATCCACCCGACTCTCGATTATGCCGGTTTCGATCGCGTAGATGTTGTTGTCGAAGCGGTAGTCGAAAATCCGAAAGTCAAAAAAGCGGTACTGGCGGAAACCGAGCAGAAAGTGCGCCCGGAAACCGTGCTGGCCTCAAATACCTCCACCATCCCGATTGGCGAACTGGCAAGCGCCCTGGAACGTCCGGAAAACTTTTGCGGTATGCACTTCTTTAACCCGGTACACCGGATGCCGCTGGTTGAAATCATTCGCGGCGAGAAGAGTTCAGACGAAACTATTGCCAAAGTCGTCGCCTGGGCAAGCAAAATGGGCAAGACGCCGATTGTAGTCAACGACTGCCCCGGCTTCTTTGTTAACCGCGTGCTGTTCCCCTATTTCGCCGGTTTCAGTCAACTGCTGCGCGACGGCGCGGATTTCCGCAAAGTCGATAAAGTGATGGAAAAACAGTTCGGCTGGCCGATGGGCCCGGCCTATTTGCTGGATGTTGTCGGCATTGATACCGCGCATCACGCGCAGGCGGTAATGGCGGCAGGCTTCCCGCAACGGATGCAGAAAGAGTATCGCGACGCTATCGACGCGCTGTTTGAAGCAAGCCGCTACGGTCAGAAGAACGGTCTGGGCTTCTGGTGCTATAAAGAAGACAGCAAGGGTAAGCCGAAGAAAGCAGAAGATGCCGCGGTGGATGACCTGCTGGCAAGCGTCAGTCAGCCGAAACGCGACTTCAGCGACGACGAGATAATCGCCCGTATGATGATCCCGATGATTAACGAAGTGGTTCGCTGTCTGGAAGAAGGCATTATCGCCAGCCCGGCGGAAGCCGATATGGCGCTGGTCTACGGCCTGGGCTTCCCTCCGTTCCACGGCGGCGCATTCCGCTGGCTGGATACACAGGGCAGCGCGAAGTATCTCGATATGGCCCAGCAGTATCAGCACCTCGGCCCGCTGTATGAGGTGCCGGAAGGGCTGCGTAATAAAGCGCGCCATAACGAACCGTATTATCCCCCGGTTGAACCAGCCCGTCCGGTTGGTTCTCTGAAAACGGCTTAAGGAGTCACAATGGAACAGGTTGTCATTGTCGATGCTATTCGCACCCCGATGGGCCGTTCGAAGGGCGGCGCGTTTCGCAACGTGCGGGCAGAAGATCTCTCCGCCCACTTAATGCGTAGCCTGCTGGCGCGTAATCCGTCGCTTACAGCGGCGGCCCTCGATGATATTTACTGGGGCTGCGTACAACAAACGCTGGAGCAAGGCTTCAATATTGCCCGTAACGCCGCGCTGCTGGCAGAAATTCCCCATTCGGTACCGGCGGTCACCGTCAACCGTCTGTGTGGTTCCTCGATGCAGGCGTTACACGATGCAGCGCGAATGATCATGACCGGCGATGCGCAGGTTTGTCTGGTTGGCGGCGTGGAGCATATGGGGCACGTGCCGATGAGTCACGGCGTGGATTTTCACCCGGGTCTGAGTCGCAACGTCGCCAAAGCGGCAGGGATGATGGGGCTAACGGCGGAAATGCTCTCCCGCCTGCACGGCATTAGCCGGGAAATGCAGGACCAGTTCGCCGCGCGTTCTCACGCTCGCGCCTGGGCCGCCACCCAGTCTGGCGCATTCAAAACGGAGATTATCCCGACTGGCGGTCATGATGCAGACGGCGTGTTGAAGCAGTTTAACTACGATGAAGTGATCCGCCCGGAAACCACGGTCGAAGCGCTATCAACGCTGCGTCCGGCATTTGATCCGGTTAGTGGCACGGTCACGGCGGGCACCTCATCCGCGCTTTCTGATGGCGCAGCCGCCATGCTGGTAATGAGCGAAAGTCGTGCCCGTGAGCTGGGTCTGAAACCTCGCGCCCGTATTCGTTCAATGGCAGTGGTTGGTTGTGATCCGTCAATTATGGGTTACGGGCCGGTTCCGGCGTCAAAACTGGCGTTGAAAAAAGCGGGACTGTCGGCCAGCGATATCGATGTGTTTGAGATGAACGAAGCGTTTGCCGCACAGATCCTGCCATGCATTAAGGATCTGGGATTGATGGAGCAGATAGACGAGAAGATCAACCTCAACGGCGGCGCGATCGCGCTTGGTCATCCGCTCGGCTGCTCCGGAGCACGTATCAGCACCACGCTTATCAACCTGATGGAGCGCAAAGACGCGCAGTTTGGTCTGGCGACGATGTGTATTGGTCTGGGTCAGGGCATCGCCACGGTGTTTGAGCGGGTTTAATCAAAGATAATATCCCCTAAATAACTCGCATTGCAGCGCAGCGGCAACTGAGCGAATCCCCGGGAACATAGATAACTATGTGCCCGGGGTGAGCAAAGGCAGCCAACAAAGAGGCTGCGCGAATTATGACGGGAAACAGTTTAGTTGCCGTTTTTCCCGCCCGTCAGGGGCGGGTTTTTTCACCGTATGGCCCGCTCTACTCAGTAAGCGCTTTGGTCAGGCTAAATGGCATAGCCTGATATCCACGCGCACCATGTATTTGCATTTCGACCACAGGCTCTTTTTCTCCCCATTTGAACTCTTCCAGATACGGATTAGGCAAGCTGGTAAATGCGCCTACCGACAAATCAAACGCACCACCTGCTGTTGCGGAATACACGAACACAGAATTCTTGTCAGTCTGGTACTCGGTGATAGAGGTTACCGGGCTAAACCACTCGTTCCCGCGCTCTTTACCGTATTGCCAGATCTGTTGGACTGTCTTGTTTTTCTGGTCGATTTTGTAAATCACGGAGCGACTGTATTTCATACTCTGCATAGCAGGCTGTTCTAAGCCGCGGCCATCGCCATTGTCGAAAGCGGAAAGGTATAAGATATCGCCTTTACTCTTACTATCAATTTTAAAGGCCGTATGTTGCGTCCATGTCCAGTCGAAGTCACCCTCGCAGCCACTGTCCTGGCAAGCAATTTTTTGGCCTTTGCTATCCACTGGCGTCAGAATTGCGGCATTAAATGGCGCTTTCCAGCCAGCAGGCGTACCCAGTATCCACTTCACTTTCTTATCGCGGCCGATTTTGATAATCGCACTCTGGTGGCGGGAGCTGATGATGATGGAATCATCTTCACTGTCATAGTCGACGCTGTTGACATGCGCCCAGTTGCGGCCAGCCCCACTACCCACGATATCCCCGAATTTGTCGGAGGAGTCCAGCGCCGCCAGATCTTCTTCGCTCAACGTATGGCCGGACTGGCTGGCGTCGATATTCAGGCACACAGCGCCCTGATCGAGGGTTTTCATTATCACATCACGATAAGGATCGAGGATATCAAACAGACGCCATTCATCCACTACCACGCCGTTCTGATCAACTTCGGCAATCACATCACGCACGGTACGAACATTTTTTCCATCAGGACGTTTATAGTTAGAGCTGGCTACACGCAGGAAGTAGTGACCGTTGGCCGCGTTATCCATTGAGTGTGAAAAATCGTTATAATTATCCGGCAGGCGGCGGTTAAAGATTTCACGCCCCATGATATCGTATTTCACATAACGCTGACCGTAGCCCCACGATAATGCGCCATCCTGGTTTTGTTTAAAGCCCATCATAACGCCAGCACGATAAATTGACTTTAAATCATAAATTGAACTTGGATTCATAAACCAACGAATATCACCGGAGGTGTCGATAATAGCGTTAGCTGTAGTGAAGTTCCATTCTAATGCACCACCAGTAGGGTTGTTCCAGACAGTACGCGTTCCATTTCCAGACTTATCTTTCGTATTATTCAAAAGATACAAGCGATCTTTAAATTCTGGCGAAACCTTTTTAACATCGATAGTAAAGAGTGCTGATTGTTCTTCTTTTGTACCCGCTGATTCAATATAGGCAGGCGGTGCATACATTTTATAGCTTTCTTTGATATTTTCGGTTTTACTACCCTGGATTCTTGTATATTCAACTTCAACGGTATTGACATAATCTGGGTAAAGACCAAAGACGGGAATACCGCCATACGTTAAAAGGTATTTATTATTAACTTTATACGCGATCTCCTGGCCATTTTCTTTAGGTACAATCCGTACATGCACGTCACGTAACTGGTAACCGCCATTACGAATAACGGCGGTTAGCGGCGCGATATCATAGGGGTTCATAACAACTTCGCCAATTTTTCCCTGGACCTGATAGTCCACTTTAGCGCCGCTGGCGCCGCCGATGGCGAAAGCAGTAGAAGGTACTGATGACAAAATTGCAACAGATAATGCGAGAGAAGTTAAAGCATATTTAAATTTCATAACACTCTCCATTTTATAAATAAATAACTAATTTTCCTTTTTATGTTTCTTTTATAAGAATAAAAGAAGCATATATAATTAACTGTTTTTATTGATAGCCTCAGGACATAATATTACTTAATTTATTACACGCAATAAAAAGCCTGTAGATATTCAATATCATAACGTTTTATAGTTGACGATTAATTAATATTTAAGAAGGCTTTTAGGTAGGCTAACGTAAAAAGGGACGCTACTGCGTCCCATAAAATAGTTAAATAAATGCGAATGCATCGCCAAACAGACGATCTTCCCGCGCGTTACGCTCATGACAGAACAGATCGCGGGCGATTTTCGCCATCTCAAATCGTCCGGCAATATAAATATCGTGCCCCGCCAGCGTACCATAATCCTGCAATACCGCCGTAAGTACCGTTCCTGTACGTCCACGCCAGCCTTCTTCCGGCTGCTCGACAACAGGTTCAATACGCAAATTCGGATGGTTAACAGAGAGTGCTTCCAGCTCAGAAAGATCATAGAGGTGCTTTTCTTCGCGACCGCCCCAGTAAATGGTAACATCGCGGTTCGGGTTGCGCGCTAACGCCGTCAACAGGATGGAGTGCACATAAGAAAAGCCCGTACCGCCCGCGATCAGAATCAACGGACGCTCTTCATCATCACGTAGCCAGGCGTCGCCATGCGGAATATCGACGACGATTTCCCGGTCTTTCAGAATCCGATCCATGACCGCCATCGCATACAGATTGAGCTCGGAAGCGCCAATGTGTAATTCAATAAACCCTTTCTCGTCCGGCGTTGAGGCCATCGAAAACGGGCGTTTGTCACGCTCGTCCATGACGACCATCAAATACTGACCAGCGCGGAATGTAAACGCCGCGTCCGGCACTAAACGAACCCGATATACGGTATCGGTGATAGCTTCTACCGAGGTCACTTTACAGCTTAAGGTTGTCATGCGCTCCCTCTGTCGGGTGTCGGGTCAATACCGACATTTTTCAAGCCGAGTCGCCGCAGCCTGAAATGTCGATGTCCGCTTTCAGTTATTTAAAGATAGCCAGCTCATCCCAAATCGCATCAATGCGCGCGGTAACTTCAGGATCTTTAACAATAGGACGACCCCACTCGCGTTGGGTTTCGCCCGGCCATTTGTTTGTGGCATCCAGCCCCATTTTTGAACCCAGCCCGGAGACCGGCGAGGCAAAATCCAGGTAATCAATCGGCGTATTTTCAACCAGCACCGTATCCCGCGCAGGGTCCATACGGGTGGTAATCGCCCAGATCACATCATTCCAGTCGCGTGCGTTAACGTCATCATCGCAAACGATAACAAATTTCGTATACATAAACTGGCGCAAAAACGACCAAACGCCCATCATGACGCGTTTCGCATGACCAGCGTACTGCTTTTTCATCGTCACTACCGCCAGGCGATAAGAACACCCTTCCGGCGGCAGATAAAAGTCGACAATTTCCGGAAACTGTTTTTGCAGAATAGGCACGAAGACTTCATTGAGCGCCACCCCTAATACCGCAGGCTCATCGGGCGGACGCCCGGTATAGGTGGAGTGATAGATGGCATCCTCACGCTGCGTAATATGCGTGACGGTAAAGACCGGAAAGTTATCCACTTCATTATAATAGCCCGTATGATCGCCATACGGTCCTTCCGGCGCCATCTCTCCCGGCTCAATGTAACCTTCAAGGATAATCTCGGCGCTGGCAGGCACTTCCAGATCGTTAGAAAGGCATTTAACCACTTCAGTTTTCGTGCCGCGCAGCAAGCCCGCAAAGGCATACTCCGACAGAGTATCGGGAACTGGAGTCACGGCGCCAAGTATCGTCGCCGGATCGGCACCCAATGCGACGGAGACCGGGAAACGTTCACCCGGACGCGCGGCTAACCACTCCTGAAAATCCAGCGCGCCGCCGCGGTGAGACAACCAGCGCATAATCAGCTTATTTTTACCTATCAACTGCTGACGATAAATGCCCAGGTTTTGCCGTTCTTTGTGCGGGCCACGCGTTACCGTCAGTCCCCAGGTAATCAGCGGCGCGGCGTCGTCCGGCCAACAGGTCATGACTGGAAGACGCGTTAAATCGACATCATCGCCAGACGCGATTTTCTGCTGGCAAGGCGCGCCGCGTAACCGTTTCGTCGGCATATTCAGCACTTGCTTAAACTGCGGCAGCTTGTCAAACAGATCGCGAAAGCCTTTCGGCGGCTCAGGTTCTTTCAGAAACGCTAATAATTTACCCACTTCCCGTAATGCGGAAACATCATCCTGCCCCATGCCCATCGCCACGCGTTTTGGCGTGCCAAAAAGGTTGCACAGCACCGGCATGGCGTAGCCTTTAGGATTTTCAAACAGCAACGCAGGTCCACCGGCACGCAGCGTGCGGTCAGCGATTTCCGTGATTTCCAGATGAGGATCCACAGGTAACGTGATGCGTTTTAGTTCCCCCTGCTGCTCAAGTAGCGTCAGGAAGTCGCGTAAATCGTGATATTTCATGGCGTCCATTGTAGCCTCTTGGTAAGCGCATCATTATACGGCGTTCATCATCGGGATGCTGTATTTTTGTTAAATTAGCGTGAACTCTGGCAACCAACGCTAATCCAGATACGGCTTAAAGGATGAAGTGTATAATTAACTTCGCGCATGGCTTTTGCTATGCTTGCGCCCCGAACAAGCGGATAAGAGTCATTATGCAATCCTGGTATTTACTGTACTGCAAACGCGGGCAACTTCAGCGTGCTCAGGAACACCTCGAAAGACAAGCGGTAAGTTGCCTGACACCGATGATCACCCTGGAAAAAATGGTACGCGGAAAACGTACCTCCGTCAGCGAACCGCTCTTTCCTAATTATCTGTTCGTTGAATTTGATCCGGAAGTGATACATACCACTACAATCAACGCCACGCGCGGCGTCAGCCATTTTGTGCGCTTTGGTGCGCATCCTGCGATCGTGCCTTCCAGCGTTATTCATCAGCTTTCTATCTACAAGCCCGAAGGCGTTGTCGATCCTGAAACCCCCTATCCCGGCGATAGCGTCATCATCACGGAAGGCGCATTTGAAGGGCTGAAAGCGATTTTTACCGAACCGGATGGCGAAACGCGTTCGATGTTACTGCTTAATTTACTCAATAAAGAAGTGAAGCAGAGCGTAAAAAACACCGGTTTTCGCAAGATTTAGCGATCGTTCAGAATACGACCTCAAATAAGGTTCTGGCGTTGGCATCTGTCATCGCCGCTAACCATTGCGGATCTTCACCACGCCATAGCGCAATGCGCTCCAGGATGTGAGGCAGATACGCGGGCTCGTTGCGTCGTGACGTTGGTTTCGGCGTAAGATCGCGAGGCAACAGATACGGCGCGTCGGTTTCTATCAGTAGCTTTTCCGCTGAAATAAACGGTAAGAGTTCACGTAGCTCAAGCCCGCGTCGTTCGTCGCAAACCCACCCGGTAATACCGATATAGAGCCCTCTGTCCACACAGGCCTGCATTTGCTGGCGTGAACCGGTAAAGCAGTGCAGTATTGCACCAGGAAGACTATCCAGCCAGGGATCAAGCAATGCCAGAAATCGCTCATGCGCGTCCCGGCAGTGCATAAAGATTGGCATCTGTAATTCGGCGGCAATTTGTAGCTGCGCCTGAAAGGCACGCTCCTGTTCCTGCGGCGTGGAAAAATTGCGATTGAAATCCAGCCCGCACTCACCGATAGCGACGACTTCCGGCTGGTTCGCCAGCGCAATAATGGCGTCTTCAGACGCGGATGACCACTGACTGCTGTCATGGGGATGGACGCCAGCCGTCGACCAACAATGGGGGTAGCGCCGCGCCAGTTTTAACGCCTGCTGACTTTCATGGATGTTCGTTCCGGTCAGTAGCATACCTTTTACTCCCGCCGCAAACGCACGGGCGACCACATCATCACGATCTTTTGCAAACTGGCTACTGGTTAAATTAACGCCAATATCAAACATGCTTGCCCCCATATGACAACCGCCCTGACGGGCGGTTGTGTTTAGTCTTCAGTGTGCTCGGCCTTTTCGGTTTCGGCCTCGTTATCTTCGTCGCGCGTCCGTCGCTTACCGACATAAAAGCGTGAGCAGAAAACGCCAATTTCAAACAGGCAGTACATCGGTATCGCCAGCAACGTTTGCGAGAAAACATCTGGCGGCGTAAGCAGCATTCCCACAATGAATGCCCCGACCAGGATATAAGGCCGTTTTTTACGCAAATCTTCTGGCGTGGTGATGCCCATCCAGCACAGCAACACAATCGCCACCGGCACTTCAAAGGCTACGCCAAAGGCCATAAAAAGCGCCATGACAAAGCTAAGATAGCTGGCGATATCTGTCGAAACCTGTACCCCTTCCGGCGCCGTATGCGTCAGGAAACCAAAGGCCAAAGGGAATACGACAAAATAGGCGAAGGCCATACCAATGTAGAAAAGCAGCGAGCTGGATACCAGCAGCGGTACGACCAGACGACGCTCATGCTTATACAGCGCCGGGGCGATAAAGGCCCAAACCTGGTACAAAATGACAGGCGCGGATAAGATCAAAGACACCATGAAGGTGAGTTTGATAGGCGTAAAAAACGGCGACGCCACATCCGTCGCAATCATTGTCGCCCCTTGCGGCATCTGTTTAATCAGCGGTGCGGCGACTAAATGATAAATATCATTGGCGAAATAAATTAACGCCAAAAAAATCAGAAGTACTGCGACGATGCAGTTTAGCAGGCGCTTACGCAACTCGATCAGATGCGTGATAAGCGGTTGAGTATCTTCTACAGCCATGTTTACGGTTTATCACTCGACGAGGGGGAAGATTCGACAACAGGCGCAGCGGATTTCTTCTCGGCGTCTATCGTGGCTACGGAAGCGGTTTCCGTCGACTCAGGCACGTTAGCTTTAACGGGCTCCGGCTTTTGTTCCGGCGCGCTCGCCTGTGTTTCAGCGGCGGCAGGGGTGACGCCCTCATGCTGCGTTTCGTTCCCTTTTACCACCGGATTATGGATGGTATGCGCTTCATCGCTCGCTTGTTCGGGATCGTTAGCGCTGTAGGTGCGTTTCATCGACTCCGCGGCCTGACGCAGTTCATCCATAGATGCTTTCAGTTCGGGAGTCAGATTTTCCAGGCTCGCCTTTTCGACTTTTTTCAGACTGTCCTGGAACTCCTGAAGTTTCAGTTCCTGAGTCAGTTCATTCTGAACCGTTGTCGCAAGGGACCGCAACGCGCGAATCCAGCCCGCTACCGTTTTTACCGCTACTGGCAATCGTTGCGGCCCCAACACAATGAGGCCGATAACGAACACTAACAGCAGTTCGCTAAAACCGATATCAAACACGGATTATACCTGCTCTTTATCTTGGCTTTTAGCGTCTTCCTTTTTCGCTTCGCCTTGCTTATCCGCGATAGATTTAGCGGTAAAATCAGCGTCCTGACTGGTTTTATCCTGTTTGGCATCATCATCGCTCATGGCCTTTTTAAAGCCTTTGATAGACGCGCCAAGATCGGAACCGATGGAACCGAGTTTTTTGGTGCCGAACAGCAGTACGACGATGACGGCAACAATCAACAACTGCCAAATACTGATACCACCCATACATGTTCCTCTGTGATAGATGATGAATTATTAGGGCCGCATTATACACATTATCCTTCGCGCTGCCTCTTTGTTAGCCGCTTTCGCCCGCCCTATTCACATATTTTTACATACGACCGGGACGACATTGACTTGCGGCCTGAGTACTGCCTCGAGTGATAATATGTACCTGCGTGACACAACCGATGTTGAGCGATAAAAAAATCTCAACGAGTTTTACGCCAGCCAACCAGCCAAACAACTACGCCGCCGACCATGAGCCAGCCAGGCATCAATCCCCATTCAGGGCGGTTGACGAGTAAGAATGACCCGCTCAGTAACAGCGTTGCGCCAATTCCCAATAAATAACGAGACTGACTTTGGCGCACATGGTTTACCTGTAACTCGCGCGCAATCTTATCAACACTGTGCTGTAAATATTTGCCCTGGCGCAAACTGTCGTACACCAGTTCAGGTATTTCTGGCATTTTTTCGACCCAGAACGGCGCTTTTTCTTTAAGAGCCCGCGTGAGAGCCGGAATACCCACCTGATCTTTGATCCAGGACTCAAGAAACGGCTTCGCCGTTTTCCACAAATCAAGCTGAGGATAAAGTTGCCGCCCAACACCTTCAACATACAATAATGTTTTCTGCAACAACACCAGTTGCGGCTGGACTTCCATGTTAAATCGACGCGCTGTATTGAAAAGGTTTAACAACACATGACCAAACGAGATTTCCGCGAGCGGCTTTTCAAAGATAGGTTCACAGACGGTGCGGATGGCAAACTCAAAATCTTCAACGTTGGTATCTGGCGGAACCCAGCCTGAATCGACATGCAGCTCCGCCACCTTTCGGTAATCGCGGTTAAAAAACGCGATAAAGTTTTCTGCCAGATAGCGCTTATCTTCTTTGTTTAGCGACCCGACGATACCGCAGTCAATGCCGATATATTGCGGGTTTTCAGGGTGTTCATGGCTGACAAAAATATTTCCCGGATGCATGTCCGCATGGAAAAAGCTGTCGCGGAAAACCTGGGTGAAGAAAACTTTAACCCCGCGTTCCGCCAGCAGTTTCATGTTGGTGCCGTTCTTTTCCAGCGCCGCCACATCCGAAACCGGAATGCCGTATATCCGCTCCATCACCATCATGTTCTGGCTACAGTAATCGGAGTACACCTCCGGGATATACAGCATGGGACTATTTTCAAAATTGCGGCGTAACTGAATCGCGTTGGCTGATTCCCGCAGCAGATTCAGCTCATCGATCAGCGTTTTCTCATACTCACGCACCACTTCCGTCGGGCGCAGACGACGCCCATCCGGCAACAGGCGTGGTACCCAGCGAGCAAGGCGATAAATCAGTTTCAGGTCTGCCTGAATTACCGGCAAAATATCCGGGCGAATGACCTTAATAACCACTTCTTTACCGTTTGATTTCAATCGCGCGGTATGTACCTGGGCGATTGACGCCGACGCTAAAGGCTGGATATCAAAGTCGTCAAACCAGGCTTCGACAGGTAGCCCTCCCATCGCCTCTTCAATCTGGGCTTTCGCCAACCGACCATCGAATGGCGCGACTTTATCCTGGAGCAAAGCGAGCTGATCGGCGATTTGCGGCGGGAACAGGTCACGGCGTGTGGAGAGCATCTGACCAAATTTGATCCAGACCGGTCCCAGCTCTTGCAACGCCAGTCTTAATCGTTCACCCAGCAATTTATCTTTATGCCGGTTTGGCATCCAGAACAGCGAATAGCGCCATAATCGGAGTGGCAGTGTAAGACGCATTCGGGGGATAAGTTCATCAAGGCCGTAGCTTAAAAACGTGCGGATGATGAAATATAGGCGCCGTACTTCACCTGGCGTCATTTGGCCTCCAGTTTTTCCAGCCGTGTGGTCAGAGCATCTACGGCGCGCTCAACAGCCGCGGTTTCTTCGGCAAACCATGCGACTTCCAGCGGGCCAGGCGCCATACGCCACTCTTCAGTGATCGCTTCAGCGGCATAACGCTGCTGACGTTGAAACCCGTGGCGCAGGAATTTAGCCCCGCCACGCACGACCTTACCGATACTTTCCGCCGCAATATCACCCGTGTATGGCGCCAACAGCTCCGCAGGATCGAATTCGGCAAGATCGGCGAGCGCCACAAAATTTTGCACGACCTGAATATCGCCCTGCACTTCCAGTTCGCCGCTGCGAATAAGCGCGGCCAACTGCTGACGATCGCGTAGTTTTGGCAAAACGCTAGCTTGAGTGATTACCGTACAGTCCGCTTCGCCTTCCCATGCCCCCAGCACATCAATCTGGCGTTCACTGAATACCAGGACTAATGGCGTCGAAAATCCCTTTAGTTTCACACACAGTACTTTTCCCTGTAAGCGCGTTCTGGCTGATTTCAGCGCTGGCGAACGATACAGAAACGTATTGAGGAGACCTTCAATTCCTGCGGTCACTAAGGGTTTAAAAGGCATTCCACCCTCCTAAAATTTATAACCACGGTGCAATGCCACAACGCCCGCCGTCAGATTGTAATAATCCACGCTCTCAAATCCGGCGTCCTGCATCATGGCTTTTAAGGTATCCTGATCGGGATGCATACGGATGGATTCCGCGAGATACCGATAGCTATCCGCATCGTTCGCGACCATCGAGCCAATACGCGGTAAAATATGGAAAGAATAGGCGTCATACGCTTTACTCAGCGGCTCAATAATAGGCTTGGAAAATTCAAGCACCAGTAAACGTCCGCCGGGTTTCAACACACGGAACATTGACCGCAGCGCTTTTTCTTTCTCCGTTACATTGCGCAAACCAAACGAAATGGTAATGCAATCAAACGTGTTATCAGGGAAAGGCAGAGCTTCGGCATTCGCCTGCACATACTCTACGTTGCCGATCACGCCGATATTACGCAGCTTCTCACGCCCCATTTTGAGCATAGAATCATTAATATCCGCCAGGATAACTTTGCCAGTTTCCCCGACCATACGTGAAAATTTCGCGGTAAGATCGCCCGTACCGCCCGCTAAATCGAGAACGGTTTGTCCACGACGCACGCCACTGCAATCAATGGTGAAGCGCTTCCACAAACGATGAATGCCAAATGACATTAAGTCATTCATCACATCGTACTTTGACGCCACAGAATGAAAAACGTGGGCCACCATGTCAGCTTTCTGCTCTTTAGCGACGGTCTGAAAGCCAAAGTGCGTCGTTTCTTGTGAATCTTCCACCATCTCAGTGCCTGCTTATCGATAAAAATGTTCAAGAAGTGTAACAGATTGGGCCAATTTGCCCTACTCTGCGCCAGGACTAAACTACTCCGTATGGGTTAACTTAACTGCTGCTTCACCCGTTCATCATTGGGATAATGTTCATCCTGCCGCCCTTCAGGGATCGATCGTAAACGATATTCTTCATCTTGCGTAACGGCCTGTTCCGCTAAATCCGGATTAATCTCGCGTTTGATTTCCACGCCTAGCCCCCGGAAGGCCTCCGCCTGCGCCAAAACGTTGCCACGCCCCGACGCAAGTTTTTTCATCGCCTGGCGGTAGTTATCCTGCGCTTTATCCAGACTCTGACCGATCGCTGACATATCATCAACGAACAACCGCATTTTATCGTAGAGCTTACTGGCTCTGTCCGCGATGTGCTGCGCATTGCGGCTCTGGTGTTCATAGCGCCACAGGTTGGCGATCGTCCGTAATGCCACCAGTAGCGTCGTGGGGCTTACCAGCATAATGTTATTTTTCAGCGCCTCGGTTATCAGTTCGGGCTGTTTATCTAACGCCAGCAGGAAAGCGGGTTCTACGGGGATAAACATCAGAACATAGTCCAGCGAGCGGAGGCCGGGAAGCTGCTGGTAGTCTTTACGCCCCAGTAAGCGAATATGATTGCGCACCGAGGCGATGTGCTCTTGTAAAGCGGCCTCGCGCGTGTAGTCATCTTCAGCGTTAAAGTAACGCTCGTAGGCGACCAACGTCATTTTAGCGTCGATGACCACATCTTTGCCCTGCGGCAAGCGGACGATGACATCCGGCTGCATCCGCGAGCGCGCATCGTTCTCAATACTAACCTGGGTTTCGTATTCGTAGCCTTCACGCAGTCCGGATGCCTCCAGCACCCGCGCCAGCACAACTTCGCCCCAGTTTCCTTGCGCCTTATTGTCCCCTTTCAGGGCGCGCGTCAGGTTGATCGCTTCCTGCGCCATTTGCGCGTTAAGCTGCTGCAAATTACGAATTTCGTGCGCCAGCGTATGCCGCTCCTGCGCTTCTTTGCCAAAACTCTCCTGAACCTGGCGGCGAAAACCGTCCAGTTGCTCACGCAGCGGCGTCAGCAGGCTATTCAGGCTTTGTCGGTTTTGTTCGTCTACGCGACGATTACTGTGTTCAAAGATACGGTTCGCCAGATTTTCAAACTGCTCGCTTAAACGCTGTTCGCTGTTGATCATCTGACGGATTTTGTCTTCCGCGTGTTGTTGAGTCGCTTCCAGACGGGTCGTGACTTCACGCAGATCGGCTTCCAGAGAGGTATTAATACTGTGCAGGCTGCGCAGTTCGTTATTAAGTAACTCGCATTCACTGCGCCAGTGCGCTTCTTGCGCTAATTGCTGCCGGGCCGCGCTAAGTTCGATATCCAGCTCACGCCGTTCTTCGATAAGATCGGCGCGGATTTGATCGGCGTGCGCTTTCGTCGCCAGCCAGCCAATCACCGCCCCAGCCGCCAGCGCCACGACGGCGCTTATCATAAGAGTAATAACCACAACACCTCTCCTGGAACCACACTGTCCTGCACAAAATAGAATTGTGCTGTATAAACGTCCAGTTTAAAAGGGATTTCCTGCGAGGCGCCACGCAAAAAGAAAAGGCCGAACGCGTCGGCCTTTGCAAAAGAGAGGAGAATTACAGCAGACGACGGGCCGCTTCCACGACGATTTTCACCGCGTGGCTTTCAGTTTGTTTCATCGTTTCCGCATTCGGAATCTCTTGTTGGGTACGGTTGACGATAACGCCCGCCACCATACCTGCGCGTAACCCCTGGCTTGCGCACATGGTTAACAGCGTAGCGGATTCCATTTCGTAGTTCATCACGCCCATCGCCTGCCACTCTTCCATAGAACCTTTGAAGCGGCGAACAACGCGGCCAGAATAGGTGTCGTAACGTTCCTGACCCGGATAGAAAGTGTCGGAAGAGGCGGTTACGCCAACGTGAGTCGTGGCGCCAATCGATTTCGCGGCTTCAACCAGCGCAGTGGTGCAGGCAAAGTCGGCAACCGCCGGGAATTCCATCGGCGCAAAATGCAGGCTCGCCCCATCCAGACGTACGGATGCGGTCGTGACCAGAACGTCGCCGACGTTGATGTGCGGCTGAATAGCCCCCGTGGTGCCGATACGCAAGAAGGTACGAATACCCAGTTGCGCCAGTTCTTCCACGGCAATAGAGGTAGACGGGCCGCCGATACCGGTAGAGCAAACGATAACTGCTTTGCCATCCAGCTCAGCGCGCCAGGAGGTGAATTCGCGGTGAGATGCCAGCTTAACCGGCTTATCCATCAGCGCGGCGATCTTTTCCACACGCTCAGGATCGCCAGGGACGATGGCGAGCTGGGCCCCTTGTAAATCGTTTTTGGTGAGGCCGAGATGAAAAACATCAGACTTGGACATATAAAACTCCTCTGTGAATCGGGTTTGTCAGAAGAAGCAAAAAGACACTTTACCTAAGACATAAAGATATTTTCGTGACAACCATCACTATGGCGTAAAACAATTGCACTCGATTACCATTAAAGAGTGATGCTCATCACAATAAATAATCAATATCGCCAGGCATTGCACAAAAGATAGCCGCTTTAAGGCAATGTGGTTTGTTACACACTGTCTATAGTTAAGATTGCGCTATTTTTTAAGGGTACGGAGAATACCATGACAACGACACATCCATCCGGCTTTGCACCTGCAGCCTCCCCGCTTGCCCCTACGATGATTCATACGCCTGATGGGGCCATTAGCGCGGGGATAACGTCGATCCCCTCTCAGGGCGACGATATGCCAGCCTATTACGCCAGACCAAAAGCGAGCGACGGCGCGCTGCCTGTGGTCATTGTGGTACAGGAAATTTTTGGCGTACATGAACACATTCGCGATATTTGCCGACGACTGGCGCTGGAAGGCTATCTCGCTATCGCGCCTGAGCTCTATTTCCGCGAAGGCGACCCCAATAATTTCGCCGATATACCCACATTATTGAGCGGGCTGGTGGCTAAAGTACCGGATTCGCAAGTCCTTGCCGACCTGGATCACGTCGCCAGTTGGGCTTCGCGCAACGGCGGGGATGCGCATCGGCTGATGATCACCGGTTTTTGTTGGGGAGGCCGGATTACCTGGCTATACGCCGCGCACAACCCACAGTTAAAAGCGGCGGTAGCCTGGTACGGCAAGCTGGTGGGCGACACGTCACTCAATTCGCCGAAGCATCCCGTTGACATCACCACCGATCTTAACGCGCCGGTACTGGGTTTATACGGCGGGCAGGATACCAGTATTCCACAGGAGAGCGTGGAAACCATGCGTCAGGCGCTACGCGCCGCTAATGCGAAGGCGGAAATCGTGGTCTATCCCGATGCCGGGCACGCGTTTAATGCCGATTATCGTCCGGGCTACCACGAAGCCTCAGCGAAAGACGGCTGGCAAAGAATGCTGGAATGGTTCGCGCAATACGGTGGCAAAAAAGGTTAACCACAGCGCATTACGATATTTGTTGGGCCTACCAGACCGGAGTCGGTGTAGGCTCAACAAATCGTCATCGCCACGTTAGCTATGCTTTACCACAGCATTTTTTATATTTTTTGCCGCTGCCGCAGGGACAGGGATGGTTACGACTGACGGCTCCTGTGTCTTTACGCGCGTCCTGCGCCAGCCAGCGCATGATCGATGCCATCGGATAGCCTTGCGCCAGCAGCTCCCGCCAGACATTCATATACGGCGTAACATGCTGGAAAAAATGCTTATAGCCCGCACACAAGTAATTATGCGCAGGATGACCGGACGGCGAGACGGCAAAGCGATGCTTCGGACAGCCGCCATGACACGCGAAGCGGTAGTCACAGCGACGACAATCGGCGGTCAGGGTCTCCCGCTTGGCCTCGCCAAAGGCAATAGCCCGCTCGCTATTATTTAAGGCTTTGATGCTGTGCTGGTGGATATTTCCCAGCAGATGCTCCGGGTAGACAAAGTGGTCGCAGTTGTAGAGATCGCCGTTCGACTCCAGCGCGAAGGCATGTCCACAAGTCTCGGAATGTACACACAGTACCGGCTGCTGCGCCGTCCAGGCGGCTAACGCCACGTCAAACATCTGCACATAGACGCGGTCTACGTCGCGACGAACCCAGATATCAAAGATCTGGTTGAGAAATTCGCCATATTGCCACGACGGTACCGTCCATGGCGCCAGCTTTGCCGCGCTTTCGCCGGGCATCACCAGATTAAGTACCGATGAGTTATCGGTGCTCATTCGCTCTACCAGCGGGATAAACTGCATGTATCGCGAGCCTGCCGCCAGCAGAAAATCATACACTTCGCGGGCATGCCCAACGTTGTGCTTGCCCACCACGGTAAGCGTGTTGAACTCGACGTGGTAGGCCTTCAGCAGTGCAATCGCCTCCATCACTTTCTCGTGCGTACCTTTACCAGCGCGATTAACGCGATACTGGTTATGCAGATGGGCCGGGCCGTCAATCGAGACGCCAATCAGAAAGCGGTGCTCGGCAAAAAAGCGCGCCCATTCTTCATCGATCAGGATGCCATTGGTTTGCAGAGCATGTTTTATCTTTTTCCCATGGCCGTATTGTGCGCACAGTTCCACCACTCGGCGGAAAAAGGCAACCCCCATCATCGTGGGTTCACCGCCTTGCCAGGCAAAGGTGACGGCATCCCCGGACTGTGCTTCAATATGCTGGCGAATATAGCTTTCGAGCGTCTCATCCGACATGCGCCAGTTTTTATTACGCTCCGGGTACAGCGCCTCTTTTTCCAGGTAGAAACAGTAGGAACAATCAATATTGCACACCGAACCCGTGGGTTTCGCCATGACGTGACAGCTGGCTAATGCCATCTCAACATACTCCTTCGGGTAAAAGACTTAGCGCGGCTGGCAGTATCAGCGAGACGGCCTCCAGCCCGAGAATAATGCTCAGCAACCGCTTAGTCAGGACGGAGGCCGGGGTGGTTAATTCACCGTCAGCAATGACCTGCTGCTGACGATAATGGGTAACAATCATCAGCACGATCGCCAGCCCAACAGCAAGGCTACCCACCCAGCCGGAGGCTAAAGAGCCACGGGCAAAACCAACGCGCGCAGTGACCAGCGCCAGGACGAATACGGAGAACGTCGTGCGGAGCCAGGCCAGCGCGGTACGCTGAGGCTGCAGGCCGGGATCACAAGGGCGGAGATCAACGATCATCGCAGTAGTAAAACGGCTAACGTTGTGATGATGACGACCATCAGACCTGCGCTGAGCCAGATCAGAAGCTGGGGATAAGTCAACGCAGCATCGTGGCGCATCGCGCGTTCATTACCGGACCAGCGTCGATAAGCGTACCAAGCGAGAGCGGCCGCGGTGATCCCCAGCACGCATACCAGCAACGCGCGCACGCCGGAGGACGCCAGATTTTCCGCCAGTTGATCAATTCCGATTGCGGCGGCCATAAAGGCCAGCGCCGTACGAATCCAAGCCAGGTAAGTTCGTTCATTGGCCAGCGAAAAACGGTAGTCGGGAGCCTTTCCCTGAGTCAGCCAGCTCATCGACTATTCTCAACAATATACTGATAACAGCTGGCGATGTGTTTGGCAATGCTGAATTCCACCAGCTCCCCGCGGTCATTATAGCCTTTACGCGTTTTCACCAGCAGCGGTTCCAACGAGGGAATTTGCAAAATGTGGCAGTCTTCTTCTGTCGGCAACTCGGCGGTAATCACGTCCTGGAAGCTATCGATATTTTCGTCATTCTCCTCCAGCATTCTGTACAGGCCGCCGCTCAGCGTATCAAGAGTGAGCTGATGTAGACGCGGCGTCAGCCAGATATAGTTCACCTGGGCGGGCTGCTCGTTTTGCCGGTAAATGGTGCGGGTTAATAGCGACAGCGCCGTTTTGCCATCAACCTCAAACGCCTGGGCCACGGCTTCAGGGGGTTGCAGTTGCTCAAGCTTCAGATTATTACGTTCAATCGGATGTTGCTGCTGCCCATCCACCAGCCGCACGCGGGCTTTGACTTCCTGTTTCTCGGAAGTGCTGATCACCATCGTGCCAATCCCCGCCTGGCGTTTTACCAGCCCTTTCGCGGCCAGTTCCGCCAGCGCGCGGCGGGCCGTAATGCGGCTGACGCCGAAGATCTCTTCAAACTCCGCTTCGGTAGGCAGTACGTCATTCTTTTTGTATTCGCCGGTTTTCAACTTCTCCAGCAGAATGTCGTGTAGCTGGGCATATAATGGTTTAGCGCCGCGTGAATAGTCCAGTTCTTCTTTCATTAACTCCGTACTCCTTTTCCCCGGCCAAAGCCGGGGAGACTACTTAATCAAGTCGCATTTCTAACGCCATCTTATAATACACGCTCTGATGCTGCTCCTCGGGAACCTCATTCTGTACGAATGCCCACAAATTTTCTTTCGTCCAGTCTGCCCGGCAGGCGGACTGAAGCCGAGTAGCCAACTCAACCTGCCCGCTTCCTTCGAGGTGCTGCAGCAGTGCAAAGAGGCCATAGCGAACCTGTGGCGTGAAGGCCGCCAGCTCCGGCAGAAGGTGCGGGTCCAGCCCCAGTAACGGCGCGTGGGCATCGTTTAGCGCATAGCGCGGATAGAGCTCGGCAGGCGCGTCGCTTTGCACCATCATCGCCTTCATGCGCTCGCACAGCTTCCGCGCGACGTTTTCATCGTGACACTGCGTTTGCTGCGTCGGGTCGTCGGTCAGATCGTATAAGCGGTGACCAAAACGGTCGGCATCACGTGTCATCACCGACTCGGCGGGCACCTGCAGCACCTGGCAGCCTTTGGTAAAACTGAACGGCGGATGCAGCATCATGCCCTGAAGCTCCTGCGGCGTGAAGCGGCGGTTAATGCGCGTCGGCATTAGCGTATATTCATACAGGCCGTCAACGCCCTGCTCAACCGGCGCGCGCATATAAACATAGCGGCCATCGGTAATGTTGATATGGCAGCCATGATAGCCAAACAGCACATGGTCGCGTACTGGCGTATCGTCACGCAGCACCGGCAGCAGCGATACACCCTGCATATCTTGCGGCTTGTCGAGACCAAAGCTGTCGAGCAGCGTTGCCGGGATATCGATCGTCTGCGCCAGCGCCTGGCGCGATTCGCCCGCACAGCCATACTGCGGATGCCAGATAAAGCAGGGAGTATTCGCCACTTCGTTATACAGCGGCATAATATTTTTGCCCCACCATTCGTGCTCGCCGAGCAGAAAACCGTGATCCGTATTGACAATAAGCATCGTGTCGCGCCACAGATCGTAGCGATCCATGTAATCAAGCACCTTGCCCACGTAGGCATCCACCATGGTCAGCAGCGCCATGTAGTACTTCTGGATCACGCTCTTGCGCTCCGCGCTTTCAGTCACGAAGTAGTACGGCGGCCAGCCATCAAACTGCGACGGGTCGTCGATACCGTACATTTTCAGGTACTTTTCCGGCACAAAAAACGGTTCATGCGGATCAAAGCACTCCAGTTGTAGGAACCAGTTATCGCTGGCGTAGTTAATATCAATAAATTCCAGACCTTTGTTGATCGTCCGCGCCAGATGGTGATCGTCCTCATTTTGCATAAACTGCACGTTGATCTGGTGCTGCACCCGACTGGCGATCCGCCGCTGTTTGATCTCCTCCGGTTCGCCGGATTCATAGCGATATTCCGGCTTATCGACCACGCCTTTCCACGCGTCACCTTCCTGCCCACGAATAAACTCATAGGTGCTATAACGCGAGTGGTAGGTCGCGCCACCGTCACGCCAATAGTGTTTATGGTCAGTCACCAGATGCGTATGAATTCCGTTTTTCTTGAGGATTTCCGGCACGGAGTCATCGAACGGCTCCAGCGGCGACCAGCCGCGATGGAGAAAGTTATAGCGTCCGGTATGCAACTCACGGCGGGCGGGCATGCAGGGCATACTGCCGACATAAAAATTATCGAACCGTACGGTGCGCTCCTTTAAGCGCTGGAAATTCGGCGTAATGGCGCGATCGCTCCCGTAAGCTGACAACAGACGTTTGTTGAGAGAATCAAACATCAACATAATTGCTTTCATGTGCTATTCCTTTTATTCACGCCATTTCTTTATCGTAACCACGGACCTTGCCGACCACATACGTCAGCGCAAAGGCCGCCGCACAGCCCACCAGCCATGCCAGGATGTATTGCAGATATTTGCCGTCGGCAATCAGCGGTAGCGCCGAAAGCCCCGCCGCGCCGACGCCGTTGGTGGAGACCCCCAGCAGTACCACCATCACGCCGCCAAACCCCGCGCCGATCGACCCCGTGATGAAGGCAAACCCCGCCGGAATATTGACGCCGAAAATCGTCGGTTCCCCCACCGCCAGAATCGACGTTGGGATCGCACCCTTGGCGATTTTTTTCATCACCGGGTCGCGGGTCAGCAGCAGTACCGCCGTCGCCGCTCCTACCATGCCAGCGTTAGACATAATCTGGATAGCAAATAGCGGCGCGTGACCGGTGGCGTTGATCATCTCAAGGTGAATCGGGAACAGACCGTGATGCAGGCCCAGCGAAATCAGGAACGGGAATAGCGCCGAAAGCACAAAACCTGCCGCAATGCCGCCGTGTTCCAGTAAGCCGTTAAGTGCGTGCAGAATACCGTTGGAGACCACACCCGCCGCGGGCATGATGATAAACAGCTGCGCAGCAGCCATCACCAGCAGCACGACCGTTGGCGTCACCACCACGTCGACGATATCCGGCACGAATCGGCGCACCTGTTTTTCCAGCAGACACATCAACCAGACGGCAAAAATCACGCCGATCAGCCCGCCCTGCCCGGGGATCAGCCCCAGCGTCGTCACCTGCGGCATAATGGTAATCGCGCCGAGCAGACCGCCCAGAATCAGATTACCTTCAAATTCACGCGCCGAGGTGATGCCCGCATAAATAGCCAGAAAGCCAAACAGCGCTTTCGAGACGATGTCCAGGAACTGGCTGACGCCGAGCAGATGCCGCTGGTCGAGCACCACCTGGGTGGGCGAAAGGTCGCCGACGGCGGCAATATGATGGCTCATTGCCCATGAAGCCGCCGAGTTGACCACCACGTTGTTCAGCCCCATCAGAATCCCGGCCGCAATGAGCGCTGGCAGAATGGGGACAAAGATGTTCGCAATATGTTTGAGAATAGCTTTGGTACGCGTCTGCTTCTTCGCTTTTTCGCGCGCCAGTTTCGCCTTTTGCTCGACACCGCTCAATGTGGTATCCACAGCAGGCGCGCCTTTTAGCCGTTCGTTGATCACCGTCGCCACCTTCGATGATTTTCCCGGCCCGACTATCACCTGCAGCGTGTCATCTTCCACCACGCCCAGTACGCCTTCGATACCTTTGAGCGCGGGCATGTCGACCAACGACGGATCGGCAATGGTCATCCGCACGCGGGTCATACAGTTGGTCACATGAATAAAATTCTCCAGCCCGCCACAATGCTTAACGATGGCGTCACCCACCATGTTGTAGTTCATACAGAGGTCCTTTTTTTGTTTTCATCCCCATTTGTTATAACAATATAATGTTATTATGTTTGTGATGGTCATCATAAAGATCGCTTTTCAACCACCAGGCGCGAGCGCAAAAAAAAGAGGAGGCCGAAGCCTCCTCTGGTGCCTATGTTTTCTTACGCCTGACGCAGATTGTGCGCCGCTTTGACCATGTTCGCTAACGCCGCGCGGGTTTCCGGCCAACCGCGAGTTTTCAGACCGCAGTCCGGATTCACCCACAGGCGTTGTGCCGGAATACGCTGTGCCGCCTTCTTCAGCAGGGCTTCAATCCACTCGACGCTCGGCACGTTCGGCGAGTGAATATCGTACACGCCCGGCCCGATTTCGTTCGGGTAGTCGAACGCTTCGAACGACTCCAGCAACTCCATATCCGAGCGGGAGGTCTCAATGGTGATCACATCCGCGTCCAGCGCGGCGATCGAATCCATAATGTCGTTGAACTCGCAGTAACACATGTGGGTGTGGATCTGGGTTTCATCCTTCGCCACCGCCGCGTTGATGCGGAAGGCTTCCACACCCCATTCCAGATAGGCGTCCCAGTCGCTGCGACGCAGCGGTAGACCTTCGCGCAGCGCCGGTTCATCAATCTGAATAATCCCGATCCCCGCCGCCTCCAGATCCGCGACTTCATCACGCAGCGCCAGCGCAATCTGTTTCGCAATCGTTTCGCGGGTCACGTCTTCGCGGGGGAATGACCAGCAAAGAATAGTCACCGGGCCGGTCAACATCCCTTTTACCGGTTTGTCGGTCAGCGACTGGGCATATTTCGCCCACTCCACGGTAATCGGTGCCGGACGGCTGATATCGCCAATCACTACCGGCGGTTTCACACAGCGGGAGCCATAGCTTTGCACCCAACCATTCTGGGTAAAGACGAAGCCGTCCAGATGCTCGCCGAAGTATTCCACCATGTCGTTTCGCTCGGCTTCGCCGTGTACCAGCACATCCAGCCCTAAACGCTCCTGCTCGATGATAGCCTGCCTGATGTGTTCGGCGATGCCGGTGCGGTAGTTATTCGCGTCGAGATTGCCCTTTTTGAAGTCCAGACGCAGGCCGCGAATTTCCGTGGTTTGCGGAAACGAACCGATAGTCGTCGTCGGCCAGGCGGGAAGTTTAAAGCGGGCGCGTTGCGCCTCAGCACGCACCTCATACGGGTTCTCACGCTGGCTGTCCTGCGCGGTGATCGCCGCCAGGCGTTTTTCTACCGCGGCATTATGTACGCGGCGGGAGTGACGACGAGCCTGAATCGGTGCGCTCCATTTCTCAAGCGCCGCCGTTTCGCCGCTGTTCAGCGCATCGCGCAGCAACGCCAGTTCACCGCATTTTTGCAGCGCAAAGGCAAACCAGCTTTTTACTTCCGTATCCAGACGCGTTTCGACGCTAAGATCGATCGGGCTGTGCAGCAAAGAGCAGGAGGATGCTACCCACAGCGCGCGTTTGCCCACAATGGCATTAATCTGCGCGTATTTTTCGGTCAAATCGGCGCGCCAGACATTACGCCCGTTAATCAAGCCTGCGGAGAGCAGCCAGTCGACCGGCAGACGTTGATGCAGTTCCGCTACATCATCTTTGCCATGAATGAGGTCAACATGTAGCCCCTGTACCGGTAGCGCGATAATAGTGTCCAGGTTTGGCGTCACGCCTTCAAAATAGGTCGTCAGCAACAGCTTCACCTGGCCGGCGAGCGCGTCGTAAGCCGGTTTGAAGGCATCCAGCCACGCCTGCGGCAGTTCCAGCACCAGCGCTGGCTCATCAATTTGGACCCACTCAATACCACGTTTTGCCAGTTCAGCCAGTACGTGCTGATACACCGGCAAAATGTCTTTCAGCAACGTCAGGCGGTCAAACGGCTCGCCTTTCACTTTACCCAGCCACAGATACGTGACAGGCCCCAGCAGGACGGGTTTGATCTTATGCCCCAGCGCCAGCGCTTCGTCCACTTCCTCCAGCAACTGTGTCCAGGTGAGTCTGAACTGCTGGCCTTTGCTGAACTCCGGTACTATGTAGTGATAGTTAGTATTAAACCATTTGGTCATTTCCGCTGCCGCCGCCGGTTCGCCGGTTGGCGCGCGACCGCGGCCAATGCGGAACAGAGTGTCGATGTCCACGGAACCGTCGTTGTTCTGATGACGAGCCGGCACATTGCCTAACAGCAGGCTGGTGGTCAGAACATGGTCGTACCAGGCAAAGTCGCCTACCGGTAACAGGTCAATACCCGCTTGTTTCTGCTGCTCCCAGTGACGCGCGCGCAGTTCGCGGCCCACCGCCAGTAACGCTTCACGCGTTGAGTTCCCCGCCCAGTAACTCTCTTGCGCTTTTTTCAACTCGCGACGCAGGCCAACGCGAGGAAAACCGAGGGTATGAGTCAATATTGTCATTTTACTTCCTCTAATTATATGTAAATCCTAAGTATTTTAAATTCAGGGAAGGCGGCAAATTTGCTCATCCCCGGGAGCTTACATCAGTAAGTGACCGGGGTGAGGAAACGCAGCCAACGCACCATCAATTTAAAAGACGACGGATTTTAGACGTCTGGATGTTTACACATCCATAATGTAAAGGTACTGTATATTCCTCAAGCGCAATTTGTTCATGGCGAAGTGAAGGACTTTCATGATCGAAATTAAACATCTGAAAACACTCCAGGCATTGCGGAATAGTGGATCGCTGGCTGCCGCGGCGGCGGTGCTGCACCAGACCCAATCCGCTCTGTCTCATCAGTTCAGCGATCTGGAACAACGCCTTGGTTTCCGCCTGTTCGTGCGTAAAAGCCAGCCGCTGCGCTTTACGCCGCAGGGGGAAGTTCTGCTGCAACTGGCAAACCAGGTGCTGCCGCAAATCAGCCGTGCGCTGCAGGCGTGCAACGAACCGCAGCAAACTCGTCTGCGCATCGCTATTGAATGTCATAGTTGTATTCAGTGGCTGACCCCGGCGCTGGAAAACTTCCGTGCAAACTGGCCGCAGGTAGAAATGGATTTCACATCCGGCGTCACTTTTGATCCGCAACCGGCCTTGCAACAAGGCGAGCTGGATTTGGTGATGACGTCGGATATTTTGCCGCGCAGCGGGCTGCATTATTCGCCGATGTTTGATTTTGAAGTCCGACTGGTGCTGGCGCCCGACCATCCGCTAGCCAGCAAAACGCAGATTACGCCGGAAGATTTAGCCAGCGAAACGCTGTTGATTTACCCGGTGCAGCGCAGCCGACTGGATGTCTGGCGACATTTCCTGCAACCGGCGGGTATCAGTCCGCTGCTGAAAAGCGTGGATAATACGCTACTGCTGATTCAGATGGTGGCGGCCAGAATGGGTATTGCCGCCCTGCCGCACTGGGTGGTGGAAAGTGTTGAGCGCCAGGGTCTGGTGGTGACCAAAACCCTGGGCGATGGTCTGTGGAGCCGCCTGTATGCCGCCGTGCGCGACGGCGACCAGCGTCAGGCGGTGATCGAGGCGTTTATTCGCTCGACGCGGGATCACGCCTGCGATCATCTGCCGTTTGTGCGGAGCGCGGAGCGACCCATTTTCGATGCACCCACAGCGAAGCCAGGATCACAGCCGCGCCTGTAATAAAGCTTGGCCAGTGGGGCTGCTGATGCCAGATGGCAAGATTAACCAGCAGTCCTGCGGGAACATGCATATTATTCATGATACCCAGCGTCCCGGCGTCTACCTGGGTAGCGCCATAGTTCCACATAAAGTAGCCAATGCCGGACGCCACCACGCCGAGAAACACCAGAATGCTCCATTGCAGCGTGGTTTCCGGCAGCTTTTGCGCGTTCCCCAACAGCGACCACGCCACCGCCGCCACCAAAAACGCCCCCAGATAGAACCACGCAAAGGCGTTGTGCTGCGGCATGGGACGGGTCTCCATCAGACGTTTATACCCCACCATTCCGATAGCGAAACTGATATTAGAAAGCTGCACCAGGAGCAAACCGACCCAAAAATGGTCGGTCACGCGATCGTAGCGAATAATCCCGGCGCCAATCACCGCCAGCAACGCGCTAAATGCATAGCCCCAGCGCAAACGACGCTGACTCATCACATCGTAAATCAGCGTGATATAGAGCGGCGTCAGAACGGTAAACAGCAGCAGTTCGGATACGGTCAGGTAGAGGTAAGCATGGAAGCTCAACATATACATGATGCCAAGCTGCATCGCCCCCACCAGCATATACAGGCTGATGGTTTTTAAGTTGTGCCCGCGAGTACGCAAAAACGGCAGAAAAACGAGCGCCGCCAGCCCAACGCGTATCAGCACCGCGAAATAGCTATCGACATGCCCGGCAAGATACTCGCCAAATAGACTAAAGGAGAAAGCCCACAGGATAGTGGTAATGATGAGTAGCGCCACAATGGATGTCTCTTAAAACAGGGAACACCCATTGTAGCGGAGAGTGAAGTTGACAACTGGTCAACTAACAAACAATTACATCAGCGTAAGAAAAGATCGCGCAGGTAATGCGGCACGGCGTTATCCGCGTTGATGCCGATCACCTCAAGTTCGGGATACAGGTCTTTCAGACGCTGGTGCGCATTGCCCATGATGCAGCCTTTGCCCGCCATCGTGAGCATTTCAGCGTCGTTCATTCCGTCGCCAAAGGCGATACACTCTTTCAGGCTGTACCCCATCGCCTGAGCGACCGCTTCCAGCGCATGACCTTTCGACACTCCGCCCGCCATCACTTCCAGACAGGTTAGCGTAGAGAAGCTCACGTTTACCCGATCGCCCCAGCGCGCGTTAATCGCCTGCTCCAGCGGCAACAACTTTTCATGAGTGTCGCTGGTGAAAAACACTTTGCTGACGCCCTCCGGCTCCAGCAGCGCAGGCTCAAACAGCGAATAGTTAAATACCGCCTCTTTGAAAAAACGCATTTCATCGGGGCGATGACGATTCATAAACCATTCGTCGTCGCGATAAACGTTAGTCACGATATCCGGGTTCGCATTCACCACCCCGAACAGGTCGCTGGCAATGTCGCTGTCCAGATTATGCGTAAAAACCAAATTCCCGTCGGTATCGTGCACTCGCGCGCCGTTGGAGGTGATCATGTAAGACTTGATTTCAAGATTATCGCGGATTTGCCCTACATCGACATGATGACGACCAGTGGCAAAGACAAAATGGATGCCGCGTGCGGTCAACAGCTTCAGAGTCTCTTTGGCATAAGGGGACAACGTATGGTCGGGGGAGAGCAGCGTGCCATCTAAATCAGACGCAACAACCTGATACATAATAAAATTTAACCTCTAAGCAAAGCGATTTCCGCTGGATAAATTAGGCTTGTTGAAAAATTCAACAATGGCGTTAAGCGCGACTGAGCGCATGGCGTCCTTTTCAAAAAGGATCTCATGGTACGCGCCTTTGATAACCAGCGGTTTTCCCCCTTCACAAGGGTATCCCGCCGCGGCGCGAATTTCACAAAAACGATCGTGGGTGCGGTTATCCACTACCCGCTCTTCTTCCGCCTGAATCAGTAGCGTAGGCGTCGTGTCATCGCTCGCCCCAGCCAGAACCTGCTCACCCGCCAGAATGCCTTCGCGTACCCAATGCCAGGTGGGGCCGCCAACGCGCAGCTGCGGCTCGTCGGCATAAAATCGTAAGTTGCGCTGATAACGCTGGCGGCTGTGGGTCAGCGCATTCATCCCAAACGGCAACGCCCGCCACTGACCGGTACCAATAGCGTAATCTTCACGGATACGCTGGTGCCCTTCGGCCCAGTCGAGAATATGGCGCACCATAAAGGAAGGCAAGCGTATCACAATACCAAACATCGGCGCGGTGAGCGCAATAGCGTCGCACCGCACACGATGGCGTTGCAGGAACAGAGTGGCTATCGCGCCCCCCATTGAGTGCGCCAGGATATAACGCTTACGCCACGGCCCCGGCTCAATTTCCTGCTGCCAGAACGCCGCTAAGTCCTCAACATAATCGTTAAAATGATCAACATGACCCCGATGCGGGTCCGATAACATCCGCCCGGAGCGCCCTTGACCACGGTGGTCGATGATGAAGATATCAAAACCGAGATGAAAAAGGTCATACGCCAGTTCAGCGTATTTTACATAACTCTCAATGCGGCCAGGACAAATGACGATCGTCCGATCGTTGGAATCATTCCGAAAACGGACAAAGCGCACCGGAATGTTACCCACGCCGATAAACTCCGCCTCTTCCCGCTGACGCCAGAAATCGGTCAGCGGCCCCATAGCAAAAGCGGCAAACGCATTTTCTCTTGTTTCCCAGTCATTTTGCTGCTGAAACATCGGGTTTTCGGCCTCGTTTACCAGGTAAAATCGTTTTTTGCGTCGTGCCTGACACAACACAGCGGCAGTAGCGTATTGTGGCACAAAAACAGACAACCAGGGAGTTTCGCATGACCTTTGAATGGTGGTTCGCCTATCTACTGACCTCAACTCTGCTGAGTCTTTCTCCGGGTTCAGGCGCCATCAATACCATGACGACGTCTATCAACCATGGATATCGTGGCGCAGCGGCTTCTATCGCCGGACTCCAGACCGGACTGGGGATACATATCGTACTGGTGGGCGTCGGACTGGGTACGCTCTTTTCGCGCTCTCTCCTCGCTTTTGAAATCCTGAAATGGGCTGGCGCGGCTTATCTTATCTGGCTGGGTATCCAGCAGTGGCGCGCCGCAGGCGCTATCGATCTGCATACTCTCGCCCAGACGCAATCACGGGGTCGGCTGTTCAAACGGGCGATATTTGTCAATCTAACCAATCCCAAAAGCATTGTCTTTCTTGCCGCCCTGTTTCCGCAATTCATCATGCCGCAGCAACCGCAACTGGCGCAGTACCTCATTCTCGGCGTCACCACGATTGTGGTGGATATGATTGTGATGACCGGTTACGCCACGCTGGCGCAACGCATTGCCGCCTGGATTAAAGGACCAAAGCAGATGAAGGCGCTAAATAAAGCGTTTGGTTCGTTGTTTATGCTGGTAGGCGCGCTTCTGGCGTCGGCAAGACACGCGTGATAGTCGTGCCGGATGATGTTTATCCGGCCCGGAGGTAAATTAGCGCGAAATAATCAGGTGAATACCAAAGCCCGCAAACAGAGCGCCGGCAAAGCCATCAATCCATTTCGCCAGACGCTGATAGCCGCGGCGCATTTTCGGCAGCGCGAACAGGCTGGCGACTACGGTAAACCAGGCCAGCGTTTCCAGGGTAATTAACGCGAAAATACCCCAGCGCGCCGCAGCGCCGACGTTATCGCCGACAAACAGTGAAAAAACGGAACCAAAATAGATAATCGCTTTCGGATTCGACAGATTGGTCAGCAGCCCTTTGAGAAAACTGCGCCCGCTCTGCGCCAGTTCAATGTGCGGAGAAGACGCCGCCGCATCCTGTTTTTTCAGCGCGCCGCGCAGCATCTGATAGCCCATCCAGCACAGGTACAGGCCGCCGCCTACCATAATGATCGTATGCAGCCAGGCCATTTTTTCGATGATGAGATGCAGGCCAAGCAGCGCCACGCCCGCCCATACCATCACGCCGCAGGTAATGCCCAGTACGCCCATCATCGCTTCTTTACGCGAACGGCTGACAGCAGTTTGAGACACGAAGAAAAAGTCGGGGCCGGGGCTCATTAGCGCAACGATGTGCACCATTGCCACGGTGAAAAATAGCATCATCATAAAAATGGCTCGCGGGGAAATAGTTCAGTGAGTCACCATCCTGGCACTTTTTTGCCGGGCTGACTACTCTTCGTCATCACCATCGACATGCGCGCGGATGAGCGCCATGAATTCTTTCCCGAAGCGCTCCAGTTTGCGCATCCCAACCCCGTTAACGCTTAACATCTCGCTGGCGGAAACCGGCATCTGTTCCGCCATCTCTATCAGCGTGGCGTCGTTAAAGACCACATACGGCGGGATATTCTCTTCATCAGCGATAGCTTTACGCAGCTTGCGCAACTTAGCGAACAATTTGCGATCGTAATTACCGCCGAACGATTTCTGCATCACGCGGGGTTTGAGGGCGACGATGCGCGGCACCGCAAGCTTTAGCGGAACGTCTCCACGGAGTACCGGACGCGCGGCATCCGTCAACTGTAATGCGGAGTGCTGCGCAATATTTTGCATTACCAGCCCCAGATGAATGAGCTGGCGAATCACGCTCACCCAGTGCTCATGGCTCTTTTCGCGTCCCATGCCATAAACCTTGAGTTTGTCATGACCGAAATCGCGGATGCGTTGGTTATTCGCGCCGCGGATCACCTCGACAACGTAGCCCATGCCAAAACGCTGGTTAACCCGACCAATGGTAGAAAGCGCAATCTGGGCATCGTTTAAGCCATCATATTGTTTGGGCGGATCGAGACAGATATCGCAGTTGCCGCACGGTTCTTGTCGGCCTTCGCCAAAGTAATTAAGCAATACCAGGCGACGGCAGGTTTGCGCTTCGGCAAAAGCGCCCATCGCATTCAGTTTATGCCGTTCAATATCCTGAAGCTGTCCGGCTGGTTTCTCTTCCAGACAACGACGTAGCCAGGCCATGTCAGCCGGATCGTAAAATAGCATGGCTTCCGCAGGCAGTCCGTCGCGCCCGGCGCGGCCCGTTTCCTGATAGTAGGATTCAATATTGCGCGGGATATCGAAATGCACGACGAAACGTACGTTAGGTTTGTTTATGCCCATTCCAAAAGCGACGGTCGCCACCACGATTTGCAGATCGTCGCGCTGAAATTTTTCCTGCACATCGGCGCGAATAGCGTTTTCCAGCCCCGCATGATAGGCCGCCGCGCTAATGCCGCGACTTTGCAAGCGCGCGGCGGTATCTTCCACTTTCGCCCGGCTGTTGCAGTAGATGATACCCGATTTGCCGCGTTGCTCCTGAACATAGCGCATTAGCTGGTCGAGCGGCTTAAACTTCTCCATCAGCATGTAGCGGATATTCGGTCGGTCAAAGCTACTGATCTGGATTAACGGATCGTTAAGCCCAAGCAGACGAATAATATCCTGGCGCGTGGTGTCGTCGGCGGTGGCGGTCAATGCCATGAACGGCAAAGCGGGAAAACGCTGGCGAAGCTGACCGAGAGCCGCATATTCCGGACGGAAATCATGCCCCCATTGCGAGATACAGTGCGCCTCATCCACCGCCAGCAATACCGGATTCCAGTGCGCCAGATGATCAAGAAAGTTGTCCAGCATCAGGCGTTCCGGCGCAATATACAGCAGACGAATCTGTCCGGTACGGCACCCCGCCATCACCTCAAGCTGCTGCTCGCGGCTTTGAGTGGAGTTCAGACAGGCCGCCGCCACACCGTTCGCCAGTAGCTGATCGACCTGGTCTTTCATCAACGAGATCAGAGGCGAAACGACGACGGTCAATCCATCCAGCAACAACGCGGGGATTTGATAGCACAGAGATTTGCCGCCGCCGGTGGGCATGACGACCAGACAGTCGCGACCGGAGAGCGCAGTATCAATAATCGCTTCCTGGCCCGGGCGAAACTGTTGGTAGCCAAAGGTTTCCTGCAAAACCTGTTTGGCCCCTGATTCCAGATTCAACACTTCCGCCTGCGCCACATTAACCCCGTTCACCATAAATCAAAACAGGCGCTATTTTCAGCGCCTGCGAGAGAAACTGCAATGTTTAAAACACAATCCAATCAGAAGATATCGTTAAGCATCACGCCGACGCCGACACGTGTCTGATTAAAATTATAGTCGATCAGCGATTCGCCATAGCCGCTGTACACCTGGGTATAAAGCCGGACATGTTTGGTGACCGGATAGCTTAACCCAACTTCCGCGCCGCCGTAGCCTGTATTCCAGTTGTACTGGCCTTTGGCGCTTAATACCGCCTCGCCCAGGTGATAACCGATTTTAAGCTGGTAATAACCCATATATTTGGTGATGTCCGGATTATCGTCGGTACTGCCAATCACGTACCACGGTTTGACCTCTACCAGCCAGTTACCGTTTTCGGCCATCAGACGGGTATACAGACGGTTCCAGCTACGCGAGGTGGGGTCCGAACGTCCGTTAGAGTCATGGTTGTAGCCCATCTCTACGTCGCGCAGCGTCCAGCCGGCAAAGCGATAATCGGTAGCAAAACCAAGAAAAAGCTGCGGTTCGTAGTTGGTTTCGCGAAACGGCGAAGACTCTTTACTGTTGGAAAGCTGCCACCAGGATTTCTGCGTATAGGAAGCACCCAGTACCGAGTTCGGCCCCAGTATTCCGCGCCACAGCGGAAACGCCAGACTCAACTGAAATTTCACTTCATCTTTACGTGCGTTTTCAGACCAGTTGTAGGTACTTATGGCCTCTTTGTTCAGATCGCTGGTGTTCGTGTAGATCAAGTAGTTGGTGTCATAAGGGTAAAGCGTAAAAGGGTTATCATGCTCCTGTAGCATGTTAGCGATGATACTTCCCCGTACTGCAGGCGCATCATGAACCTCTTTTATCGTAGCTTCTTGTGCATATGCCGCTAATGGCAGTAGCGTGGCTGGCAACAACCCTCTCAAAATTGCCCGCATTCTTGACGTTCTCCTGACGAAGTATTTTCAGCTTGAATCATTCTCTGCCAACCATTTTTACATATTTACACACATAGCCGTTAGTTATCCCTTCTTAAAGTAGAAAACAACAATTAAGAAGCATAATATCAACATTTCATTAACCAATGAGGTATCAGGAATCTATGTCCGCTGTACTTACCGCTGAACAAGCTCTGAAATTAGTGGGTGAAATGTTTGTCTACCACATGCCGTTTAATCGGGCGTTAGGGCTGGAGCTGGAACGCTATGAAAAAGCGTTCGCCCAACTGGCCTTTAACAACCAGCCGATGATGGTCGGCAACTGGGCGCAAAGCATTTTACACGGCGGCGTGATCGCCTCTGCGCTGGATGTCGCCGCCGGACTGGTATGCGTCGGCAGCACGCTAACTCGCCACGAAACCATCAGCGAAGATGAACTACGCCAGCGCCTGTCGCGGATGGGAACGATTGACCTGCGCGTCGATTACCTGCGTCCGGGCAGAGGCAACCGCTTTACGGCCACCAGTAGCCTGCTGCGCGCAGGGAATAAAGTGGCCGTCGCCCGCGTGGAATTACACAATGAAGATCAGCTGTACATCGCCAGCGCCACCGCTACTTATATGGTGGGATAAAAGCAGGTAAACTGTTGTTACACTTCAGATACGAGTTTTCCGGATGGACGCAAAACAAACACGGCAGGGCGTATTACTCGCTCTTGCCGCCTATTTTATTTGGGGGATCGCCCCCGCGTATTTCAAGCTGATCTATTACGTTCCCGCAGATGAGATCCTGACGCACCGCGTGATTTGGTCATTTTTCTTTATGGTGGCGCTGCTTAGCGTCAGCCGGCAGTGGCGACAGGTTAAGCGCTTACTGAAAACGCCAAAGAAGATTTTTCTGCTGGCCCTGTCCGCCGTACTGGTCGGCGGTAACTGGCTATTGTTCATTTGGGCGGTAAATAATCACCATATGCTGGAGGCCAGCCTGGGTTATTTCATTAATCCGCTGGTTAACATCTTGCTGGGGATGATTTTTCTTGGCGAACGCTTCCGTCGAATGCAGTGGCTGGCGGTGATTCTGGCGGTGTGCGGCGTGCTGGTGCAACTCTGGACCTTTGGCTCGCTGCCGATTATCGCGCTGGGGCTGGCGTTTAGTTTTGCGTTTTACGGCCTGGTGCGTAAGAAGATCGCCGTTGAAGCGCAGACGGGTATGCTGGTCGAAACGCTATGGCTGTTGCCGGTCGCCGCGATTTATCTGTTTGGCATCGCCGATAGCCCTACCAGCCATATGGGGCAAAACGCACTATCGTTGAACTTACTGTTAATGGCGGCGGGTGTGGTCACTACGATTCCGCTGCTGTGCTTCACCGGAGCGGCTACGCGTCTGCGTCTTTCTACACTGGGCTTTTTCCAGTATATCGGCCCAACGCTGATGTTTTTACTGGCGGTGACGTTTTATGGCGAAGTGCCGGGTGCGGATAAGATGGTGACATTTGCGTTTATCTGGGTCGCGCTGGCGATTTTCGTGATGGATGCGATTTATACGCAACGGCGTAAGCATTAAATAATAAAATGGCAGCTATTATCTGGCTGCCATTTTATGTTATTTCTTTTTAGTAAATAGCAATACAATAAATAATATAATATTTGTTACTGGAAACACGCCCAACACACCAATAAACTTATTCCAACCAACAAACGTTAAATAACGGGCATGGATCTGGCAAAAGCCGAATCCCAACGCTATTCCAATCCCCCTCAAATTTAATGAAGTACAAATCGACAGTACAACGAGCAGGACAATAGCAATCACCCACCATCCAATCCAGGCTTTAATGAATTCGGCTTTAGAAAAAGGGTCTTTACCAAAATAAACTTGCCAGAAATTTTTCTCTTGCATTTTATGAAATCCATTCATTGAAATTGTTAATTACCAGATAATATATTTAATTATTATCTATTGCTGTGCAACGTAATTATCATGCCATTATTTACCATTACTGTCATTAGAAAATTCAGTGTGATATATTTACATGTGAGACCTGAAGTTGGTTATCAATATGGAAAAAATAATATGATTAGGATTATTAAAGATATTTTTCACCCTTCCCCCAAGGATACATTGAAGCGAGCAAAGTTTGTTATTTATACATTATCATCATGGATAATATTATTTACTATAATGCCTAAAAACCAATATCTTGATTTAATATTTATTATTGTCAATACCTATATCCATATTAATATTGGCGCGAAGAGAATCAGAGATTCAGGTTGCAGGGCACTTTATTTCATCGCATTGTCTATAGGTGTAAATGTCTTCTGTACAGTCAGTGTCGCACTCAATGGGGCTGATTGCGATAATATTGGTATACAACTCAATATTGCCTGGGTAATACTCACAACACTACTGCTATCTTTCATCGCTTCTTCAAAACAAGAACTCTCCTCATGATGAAGAACTTCCAACGGACTGGCGGTTAAATCGCCAGTCCGTTGATTTTACAACCAGTTCTTGCGCTTAAAGTACAGATACGGCGCAAGCCCCGCCAGAATCATAAAGATAATCGCGCCTGGATAACCAAAGCTCCACTTCAGTTCCGGCATAAACTCGAAGTTCATCCCATAGCTGGAAGCGACCAGCGTCGGCGGCAGGAACACCACGGAAACCACCGAGAAGATTTTGATAATGCGGTTCTGCTCAATGTTGATGAAACCCATCGCCGCCTGCATCAGGAAGTTCACCTTCTGGAACAGCGATTCATTGTGCGGCAGCAGAGATTCGATATCGCGTAGAATCTCGCGTGCCTGCTCCAGCTGTCCGCCCGGTAAGCGCGCCTTGCGCACCAGGAAGTTCAGCGCGCGCTGGGTATCCATCAGACACAGGCGTACCTTCCAGCCGATATCTTCCAGTTCCGCCAGCGTGGAGAGCGCTTCGTCGTATTCATCGCCCTGATGCCCTTCCATAATGACGCGGCTCAGTTTTTCCAGATCGCTGTAGATGTTTTCGATCTCATCCGCCAACTGTTCAATTTTAGTTTCGAACAGATCGAGCAGTAATTCATAAGCATTACCGTCGACCATCGCCTGGCTGCGGGCGCGCATACGATACAAACGGAAGGCGGGCAGTTCGCGTTCACGCAGCGTAAACAGACGGCCATCGCGAATAGTGAATGCCACCGTAGAGTTACCGGCATGATCTTCCGCATCTTCGAAGAAGAAGAAGGAGTGGATATGCAGTCCGTCTTCGTCTTCAAAGAAGCGCGCGGATGCTTCGATATCTTCCAGTTCAGGACGCGTCGCCAGACTCTGGCCCAGCTCAGATTGTACGCGCAATCGCTCGTCGTCGTCCGGTTCGACCAAATCGACCCATACGGCATCAATCAGGCTTTGTGACTCCTCGACTTCCAGCCGGGTCAGTCGGTTTTTTTCCAGTTGAAATGCGCTCAGCATGACCGGGACTCCCAATGCGTAAAAATATCGGACAGTTCAGATGGGCACACAGAAACAAATTGGGTTTCAGACCATTAAACAGCCTGACTCAACGCGACGGGAAAAAATGAAAGGTCGCTGACAACCGCTAAGGCTATCAGCAAAAAGGGATAGCCTTAGGAGTTGATCCTGGATGACAGGATAATGAGCCAGTATCTACTGGGTGTGTCCAAGGCGAATGTCCTCTTAGCGTAATCGTGGGCGCATGTTACGCCAGCAAAAATTTGCCGTCAACACGCAACGAAACGCGAAAAAGCAATAATTTCCCCTTATGCAGAAAGGTTAGCAGAGTGAGAGTATTTATCTATGATTTCAGAATATTAACATCACTATATAGCCGGATGGCGGCTTCGCCTTATCCGGCCTACAAATCAAAATGTTAGCCAGCGCGTAGGCCGGATAAGAGGCGTCATCCGGCACTATGAGAGTCGGTCAAACCGTTTCCAGCTTCGCATACGCGGCAACCAGCCATTTGATCCCTTGCCCCTGAAAAGCCACCTGCAGCCGGCTATGCTCGCCGCTGCCCTCCAGGTTGACAATAGTTCCCTCGCCGAACTTCGCATGGCGCACGCGTTGGCCGAGTTTATAGCCTGTGTCGTTTTCCGCCAGCGGCGTTCCCATTCGTTGATGGCTCACTGGACGACTGACGGTGGCGCGCAGACGGACCTCTTCCACGCACTCCTCCGGCAGTTCGCCGATAAAACGCGACGGGCGATGGTAGACCTCTTTACCGTACAGACGACGCGTTTCCGCATAGGTTAACGTTAGTTTCTGCATGGCACGGGTAACGCCGACGTAGGCCAGACGACGCTCCTCTTCCAAACGCCCGCCCTCATCCAGCGACATCTGGCTGGGGAACATGCCCTCTTCCATGCCGACGATAAACACCTGCGGAAACTCCAGCCCTTTGGCCGAGTGCAGCGTCATCAGCTGCACCGCATCCTGCCAGGTATCTGCCTGCCCCTCGCCCGCTTCCAGCGCCGCGTGAGAGAGGAAGGCCTGCAACGGCATCAAATCTTCATCTTCGTCGTTGTAGCTGAACTGCCGCGTCGCCGTCACCAGTTCCTCTAAGTTTTCGATGCGCGTCTGGCCTTTCTCGCCTTTTTCTTGCTCATACATGGTGCGCAGGCCGGAATCTTTGATCACCCGGTCAGTCTGCACATGCAGCGGCATGTCGGCAGTTTCCTGCGCCAGAGCGTCGATCAGTTCCATAAAGCGTTGTAGCGCGCTGGCCGCACGCCCGGCCAGCGCTTTTTCCTGTAACAATTCACGGCACGCCTGCCACAATGTTAGCTGGCGATCGCGCGAGGTCTGGCGCACCACGTCCAGCGTGCGATCGCCGATGCCGCGCGTTGGGGTATTCACCACGCGTTCAAAGGCGGCATCATCGTTGCGATTGGCAATCAAACGCAGATAAGAGAGCGCATCTTTGATCTCCTGGCGTTCGAAGAAGCGCATACCGCCGTAAATCCGGTACGGCATACTGGCCTGTAATAACGCTTCTTCCAGCACGCGCGACTGGGCGTTGCTGCGATAAAGGATGGCGCATTGCGCAAGCGCGCCGCCGTTGTCCTGCCAGGTTTTGATACGGTTAACCACAAAGCGCGCTTCATCCAGTTCGTTGAAAGCGCAGTACAGAGATATCGGTTCGCCATCAACGCCGTCAGTCCACAGCTTTTTACCCAAACGCCCATTGTTATTCTCAATCAGAGCGTTCGCCGCGCTAAGGATGTTGCTGGTCGAACGGTAATTCTGCTCCAGACGAATGGTCTGCGCGCCGGGGAAATCATTGAGGAAGCGCTGGATGTTCTCTACCTGGGCCCCGCGCCAGCCGTAGATCGACTGGTCATCGTCGCCGACAATCATCACCTTACCGGTATCGCCCGCCAGCAGGCGAACCCAGGCGTACTGAATATTGTTGGTATCCTGGAATTCGTCCACCAGAATGTTAGTAAACCGCTCGCGATAGTGTTGCAGGATGTGCGGCTTGTTCAGCCATAGTTCATGAGCGCGCAGCAGTAGCTCGGCAAAATCCACCAGACCAGCGCGATCGCACGCTTCCTGATAGGCCTGATACACCTTCTGCCAGGTCTGCTCCACCGGGTTGCCATAGCTTTGGATATGGTGCGGGCGTAGCCCTTCGTCTTTCTGGCTATTGATGTACCACATCGCCTGACGCGGCGGCCACTGCTTCTCATCAAGATTCATCGCCTTAATCAGGCGTTTAAGCAAACGCATCTGATCTTCGCTGTCGAGAATCTGGAAATCCTGCGGCAAATTAGCGTCCATATGATGCGCGCGCAGCAGGCGGTGCGCCAGACCGTGGAACGTCCCTACCCACATTCCGCCCTGGCTGGTCCCCATCAACTGGCCAATACGATGGCGCATTTCCGCCGCCGCTTTGTTGGTAAAGGTCACCGCCATGATGGAGTATGGCGAGTTGTTTTCTACGCTCAGTAACCAGGCGATACGGTGCACCAGCACGCGGGTTTTCCCGCTTCCCGCGCCCGCCAACACCAGCATGTTGCTACGTGGCGCGGCCACCGCTTCGCGCTGTTTATCATTAAGGCTGTCGAGCAGGTAAGAAACGTCCATTGGCACCGCCGCGTAAAAACATGAAAACTAAAAACGCCCGGTGGCGCTTCGCTTACCGGGGCTACTTATCGTAGGGCGGATAAGCATAGCGCCATCCGCCAGAATAACTGGGAATTTATACAGAACTACTGGTGATTATATCAGCGAGGTGAGAGATGCCAACCGCGAAATTTCGATATGCGGCAGTAAACGGCTGTCCTGCGTCCGCATCAGGTCGGCATTTTCAGGTTTAATCCAGCAGGCCTGCATCCCACAGCGAATAGCGCCAGCCACATCGGTAGTCAGATCGTCGCCGACATGCAGGATCTCGCCGATCGGCACATGCAGTTTTTCCGCCGCCAGGAAATACATGTCGCTAAACGGCTTGGAACGTCCATCCGGGCCGGCGCGCAGTACAAACTTAAAGTAATCGCCGAGGCCAAACAGTTCCGGCTGGGCGTTGCCGTTAGTGATCGCCACCAGCGGCCATTTTTTCGCAAGCTGCTGTAACGTCTCATGGGTAGCCTGCGGAACCTCAATCTGGCTGCGCCATTTGGCAAAATGCATCATCGCCGCATTCGCGCCGGCAATGGCCTCCTGCGCCGATAATCCCGCATCCCGCATGGCCTGCTCTATCGCGCGATGGCGCCAGCGGGTAACGTCATGATAGATTTCCGGCTCCGCTTCACGCACCGCCTGCCGTATCCGCTGTAAATCGACGTTTTGAAACGAACGTAGCGACGGGTGATAATTTTGCATAAAAGCGAGCGCTTCCTGCTCAGTACGCAAAATCACCGGACGGTTATCATAAAGGGTATCATCCAGGTCAAAGGTGAGCGCGGCAATACGCCCCAAAGGCCGGTAAAAACGCATTATTTCCCCCGTTTAGCGCGCGGATGCGCCGCGTCGTACACTGAAGCAAGGTGTTGAAAATCAAGATGAGTATAAATTTGGGTGGTGGAAAGGTTGGCATGACCCAGCAGCTCTTGCACGCCGCGCAGATCGCCGCTCGATTCCAGCATATGGGTCGCGAACGAATGGCGCAGCTTATGTGGATGCACGTGGCTGTTTAGCCCCTGCTTTATGCCCCATTCGGCGAAC
Source organism: Salmonella sp. 741265055_HSA (assembly GCF_046569525.1). Lineage (NCBI taxonomy): Bacteria > Pseudomonadati > Pseudomonadota > Gammaproteobacteria > Enterobacterales > Enterobacteriaceae > Salmonella > Salmonella sp. 741265055_HSA. The sequence continues at coordinate 46,440 of NZ_JBKFSQ010000024.1, forward strand.
CGTTTTTGGACATTGCGCGCGGAGATACGCTTGCCGAGCTTCGACAGGAATAACGCCTCTTCATCGCTGGCGAACAGTCCGCGCAGATCCAGCCAGTGCTCAATCCACGTCACCGCGTTACGGCCAATCGGCAGGCGTCGCTCTTTGCTGCCTTTACCCATTACCCACACTTCGCCGGTATCAAGATCGAGGTGCTTTATATCCAGGCCAACCAGTTCGGATAAACGCAGTCCCGCGCCGTACATGACCTCCAGCATCGCCCGGTCACGTACGGCGAGCGGATCGTTAAGATCGATGTCCAGCAGGCGGTTAACGTCGTCGACATCAATATTTTTCGGCAGATGACGCGGCGCTTTCGGTGCGGAGACGCCCTTCGCCGGGTTAGCTTTCAATTCGCCCTGACTGACTAACCAGTCAAAAAAGCTTCGCAATGCCGAGAGACGTAGCGCCAGACTGGCAGGGCCAAGCCCTTTGCGCCGACTGCGCACCGCAAAACTGCGCACAGTCGCAGCGTCACATTGTTGCCAGCTTTTCAGCCCGGTTTCTCCGGCTAAAGCGATAATGGCATCAAGCTGACGCTGGTAATTCAGCAGGGTAATGGGGCTAAGCTGGCGCTCCACGCCTAAATAGCGCAGGAACCGCGAGACATCCTGAGAAAGCGCGACATCCGTCATACGCGTTTAATCCAGCGTTCCAGCAGTTCCGGCAGCATCAGCGCGATCTCCTGTAAAAGCTGCGTCCCCTGTCCCGGCTGATAGTGGTGCGGGTCACGGCTGCTGAAGAGAATCACCCCGAGGTCGCCATCGCTGCCCATCATCGACATGGCTACCGAGCCTACAGCCTTCGCCTCCGGCAAGACCACCAGCAGTTCCGGGCCGTTTAGCGGGCCAAGATAATGCTGCGACTGCCCCAGCCGTTGAATACGCAGCGGCTCGAAGGCCTGACGGTTTAAAGCCAGATGCGTATAGCGCGATGGCGCGCCAAGACGCCACCGATCCGGGAACAAACGCAGCGTCGCGCCGGCAAGCCCCAAATCGCGCGCCCAGCGGTGAAACCGCACCAGCATCTCATCCAGACTATCCGCGGCGACCAGACGGCTTTGCAGATGCAGCAAGCGATAAAACAGGCTTTCATTGGCATGAGCCTGTTCCATCAGCAGCGTCATATTTTCTTCAAGCACATTGATGTGATTACGCGCGCGGGCCATATGCCACTCAACGAGCGAAACCGTTCCCCGCACGGGATGTGGAACACGCATCGCTTCCACGGCATGGGCGTTACGGATAAAAAACTCAGGGTGGTGGCGCAGATAATCGACGACCGCTCGATCGTCCAGTTCCGTGAGCGTTTCCTGTAGTTCTTCCTCTGGTTGCTTCATAAATGGATAAATCCGTCGTAGATATGTGCCGCCGGACCAGTCATGTATAACGGATGACCCGGACCTTTCCAGGCGATATCCAGCCGACCGCCCGGTAATTCCACGCGTACTTCTTCAGCCAGCAGCCCCTGCTGAATCCCCACGGCAACGGCAGCGCACGCGCCGCTGCCGCACGCGCGGGTCTCCCCTGCGCCGCGTTCATAGACTCGCAGCCGGATATGCTCGCGTCTTACAACCTGCATAAAACCGATGTTGGCGCGTTCCGGAAAACGCTCATGGCTTTCCAGAACCGGCCCCAGTGTTTCAACGGCCGCCGTGTCGACGTTATCAACCTGAATGACACAGTGCGGATTGCCCATTGAAACCACGCCGCACAGTATGGTCTGTTCCGCCGCTCGCATAATATACGTCTTTTCCGCTTTGTTGGCGCGAAAAGGCACCTGCGCGGGTTCAAAGTTTGGCTCCCCCATATTCACCCGCACCAGTTCATCTTCCGTGACGCTCAGTACCATCCGGCCATTCGCGGTACTGACCCGAATATCGCGTTTATTGGTTAGCCCTTTCAGGCGAACAAATCGCGCGAAACAGCGCGCGCCATTGCCGCACTGCGAGACTTCACTGCCGTCGGCGTTGAAGATGCGGTAATGAAAGTCCAACTCAGGATCATAGGGCGGCTCAACTACCAGCAGCTGATCGAACCCTACGCCCAGGTGTCTGTCGGATAGCCGACGAATCAGTTCCGGCGAAAAAAAGACATTCTGCGTTACCGCGTCAACGACCATAAAATCGTTGCCAAGGCCATGCATTTTAGAGAATTGCATCATTCACTCCGTTCACGCGGGGACAGAAAACTATCCTCAGTAATTGACCTGGGACGGGCCATCTCCCGTTGCGCGATCGTTCTTATCGGGCATCGTGGACTGCGTTTGCGAATCGACTTTTTTCGTCGGCGGCGGCGCATTTTTATCGGCTGGCGGGAAATAAAGCGGCCCTTTCAAACCGCAGCCCGTCAGGCTGAACAGAGTCAGAAGTACAGCGAGTGTCTTAAACACGTTTTTCATTATGGATTGCCTGTAAGTTCATGCTTTCTATTTTCTATCATCGCAGGAGAAGGCGTAAAAGCAAGCGTTTGGCGGTAAACTGCAACGCCTTTTGTTCCAGGTTATACTGCCGCCATCACGAAAAAACGGGAAACGACAATGAACGACAGTGAATTTCATCGCCTGGCTGACGCCCTGTGGCTCACCATTGAAGAACACCTCGATAACTGGGACGGCGATAGCGATATCGACTGCGAAATCAACGGTGGCGTGCTGACCCTCAGCTTTGAGAACGGCAGTAAGATCATTATTAACCGTCAGGAGCCGCTGCACCAGGTGTGGCTGGCGACCAAACAGGGCGGCTATCACTTTGACCTGAAAGGCGACGAGTGGGTTTGCGATCGCAGCGGCGAAACCTTCTGGGATCTGCTGGAGCAGGCGGCGACGCAGCAGGCGGGTGAAAAGGTGAGTTTTCGTTGATTTATTTGCCGGATGCGCTTTGCTTATCCGGCTTACTGTAGGCCCGGTAAGGCGTAGCCGCCACCGGGCGAAAATCCTCAGGAGAAATACTGCTGCAATAGCGGCGCGTCATGATCCTGGTTTGCTGGCGGCACGGTGTTGATAGGCTGCGTACGGAATGGGATCACCTGCGCGCGGCCATCGGTTTTCACTATCTGGTAGAACTGCGGCAGGTTAAAGTTGATAAAGCTGGAGCCATACGTGAAGCGATCGTGCGATGACGAATAGAAGCGACTGACGTCGCGCACCAGTTCTTCCTTGCTACCTTCGCAGTGGTGATACACTTCCGCCCGGTTACTTTCATCCAGAATATAAATATTAAAGCCTTTCTCATCACCCGTTTCTTCAAAGAAGAACTGGATAATCCCTTCGCTGGCGAAGCCATCCACCACTGACGGCAATTTCACCTGGTTGGTTTCCACCTGTACCGACAGCCCGTGCAGCTTGTTATGCGAAATCGCGCCGTAGAATTCGATAGCGTTCTCCAGCTTCTGCACCGAGACATTCAAGCGTTCGAAGAATAGTCCCCACGTCTGCCCGGAAACCCGCAGCGCCTTGAATCGACCGGTCTCCTGACGGGTGCTGGAAAGACGTAGCTCGATACATTCGGAGACCAGTTGCTGCACGCGGGTGCGAATCAGACCGCGAAGATGCTGACTGTAGCAGAACACCTCCACGCTATCCGGCGGCGCAGCATCCTGGTGCATTTTCCCCAGAATCGTTTTCAGCGCTTCGATCATCGCCTGCTCGCCGTTAAAGTGCAGAGTACGCACTTCGTTCCACGAGTTGCGATATAACAAGTCGATACTGCCTATCAGACAGTTTTGCTCTTCGCCAAAGCTGAAAACGTCCAGCTTACGGAAGTCAAAATGGACCACTTTATTGCGAAACGCCGCCGTCGGGTCATATTCGAGGTTAACGATAATCGCCAGATGGCGAATTTCACAGGGGCTGTAGAGCGCTTTCGGCGTTGGAGCAGGCAAGCGCAGCGGGAAATGGTGCGAAACATCGGCGACCATCTCCTGCAACTTAGGCAGGTCGACAATACCGTTGCCCTTAATAAACAGATGCGTTCGCGACGTCAGCAGGCCGTTGAACCACGCCCACGCGACCAGCTTATTAAGATAACGGTTATATTCCAGCGGCTGATGGCTGATGATGGAATCCATGTTCGGCGCGCGGTTGTAGAGATACCAGCCTGAACGGTTGGCGCGTCCCGGCGGCACATGGATAAAGGTTAAATTCGGCTCGGACAGATCCGGCGATATCTGCGGGTTCACCAGCGTGACTTTACCCGGCAACGCTTCAAACGCCGCGTACAGCTTACGCGTCAGTACGCCGATATCCTGCGGGCTGGCACTCACGCTGAGGTTGTTGCGCCGCGCAAAGCGAATCAGATTACGATAGCTTTGCATCATGGCGTCGAGCAATTCGTTGTGGGCTTCGCGCACCTGATCGATTTTCCAGTTTGCGCGATTATCGAGCATGGTCAGACGCGCGTCGTCCCATCCCCACTCGCTGACTAACTGGCTTAATACTTCCCGACGCCAGCCTACGCAGGCGCGCTCGCGACTTAATTTCTCGCACACTTTCAGGTAAAAGCAGCGGCGGACTAAATCCAGCCGCGTCGGATCTTCAATCGCCGTCAGGTATTCAGTGACCCGTTCCAGCATCATGCAGTAGGGATCGAGTCCAAACGATACGATTTCACCGTCATGCAGACGTTGTTTAATATCTTTCGCCAGCAGACGTGGGTTGGGATATTCCCATGAGTAGGCTTCCAGCAGCAGCGTTTTCAGCACCGCTTTGTACGGCGAGTCAATACTCTTGTATAGCTGCCACAGGCTGGCGCCAAAGTACTCTTCGGCGGAGAGCGAGCTTAAGCCCCCCAGATCCAGCCATTCGTTTGGCGTTAATACGCCCTGCGCGTAGAGCGTCATGACATAGTCGTCGTAATGCTCTTCTTCGTCGCACGGCACCATACTCCACAGGATACGCTTCCCGGCCAGGCGCACAGCGGTACGATAAAACTCATCAAGCAACAGGATATGCTGCGTAGAACCACAGTCTTCCCCGCCCAGACTGCCGCTTTCGTTATGGCGGAAACGGTTCTCGTCGATCAGGAAGAAGCTCACCTCAACGCCAAGCGAGGCGGCCCAGCTTTCCAGCAGGCTACACTTACGTTGCAGCAACTGACGCTCTTCGCCGTCGAGCCAGGACTGATGGCACACCCAGATATCCAGGTCGGACGAGCAGCTCTGCCCGACCGAGGAGGTGCTGCCCATGGTGTAAACACCGGTAATCGGCAGCTCGCCCTTCGGCGGATCCTGCGGCGTCATACCGCGGTACAGCTCAAGTTCGTTCAGATAGTGGCGTTGGGTTTCATCAGGCGTGTAGAAGCAAATACCGCTGGGAACGTTACCATCAAGGTAACCCGGCATCAGTGGATGGTGATAGTGCAATAATGTCGGCAGAAGACTGTAAACCTGCTGAAAAGCAGGTCCCATGGCAGCAAGCGCGCGATCCACACGCAGTTGATTTATGGCATCCAGTCTCTGTTTCAGAGTCTCAATATAGAGGTACAAGACGTATCGCCTGATGTTGCTACCCGTCATGGTGCAGGTCAGTACTTGACCGTCGCCATTCGGGATAAACCGTATGTCAAAAATAACCGTTACCCTTTCTCGCCTGCATATTTTTATCTAATACCGACGAAAAAATGGTCTAAAACGTGATCAATTTAACACCTTGCTCATTGACCGTAAAGAAAGATGCGCTACATACAAGTGTAGCACCGTTCGCTGCGTGTAAATTCTTAAATACGGGCTGGCGGTTTCTCGTCATTATTCACTGTCATTGACGACACTGCGCCTTATCCTCTCACTCACGGTGACCGGAAAACTAACATACTCTCTATAAGGATGTTAGGATGGTCAATGATTGATAATGACGGTAACAAGCATGTTAGACAATGTTTTAAGAATTGCCACACGCCAAAGTCCCCTTGCGCTTTGGCAGGCACATTATGTCAAAGACGCATTGATGGCAACCCATCCGGGACTGACGGTAGAACTGGTGCCGATGGTCACACGCGGCGACGTGATTCTCGATACTCCCCTGGCGAAAGTGGGCGGTAAGGGACTGTTTGTTAAAGAGCTTGAAATCGCGCTGCTGGAAAAACGCGCTGATATCGCCGTGCACTCTATGAAAGACGTTCCGGTGGCCTTCCCGGACGGTCTCGGTCTGGTGACCATTTGCGAGCGCGAAGATCCGCGCGACGCGTTTGTCTCGAATAAATATCACAGTCTGGACGATCTGCCCGCGGGTAGTATCGTCGGGACGTCCAGTTTGCGTCGCCAGTGTCAACTGGCGGAACGCCGTCCGGACCTCATTATCCGTTCGTTGCGCGGCAACGTCGGCACACGTCTCGGCAAGCTGGACAACGGCGACTATGACGCCATTATCCTGGCCGTGGCCGGTCTGAAACGCTTAGGTCTGGAGTCGCGCATTCGCACAGCCTTGCCGCCCGACGTTTCGCTTCCTGCCGTAGGCCAGGGTGCCGTCGGGATTGAGTGTCGTCTTGACGACGCGCGAACACAGGCGCTGCTCGCACCGTTGAATCACCCGCAAACCGCGCTGCGCGTAACGGCGGAACGCGCTATGAACACCCGCCTGGAAGGCGGTTGTCAGGTGCCGATTGGCAGCTATGCAGAAATCATCAACGGTGAAATTTGGTTACGCGCGCTGGTTGGCGCGCCGGACGGTTCGGTGATGGTGCGCGGCGAACGTCGTGGTTCTCCCGAGCAGGCGGAGCAAATGGGCATCTCGCTTGCAGAGGAACTGCTGGAAAACGGCGCGCGCGCGATTCTGACGGAAGTTTATAACGGCGAGACGCCCGCATGAGTATTCTGATCACCCGCCCCTCTCCCGCAGGGGAAGCGTTAGTGAGCCGTCTGCGCGCACTGGGGCAGGTGGCCTGGAGTTTTCCACTGATTGAATTTGTCGCCGGTCGGGAGCTACCCACCCTGGCCGACCGCCTGGCGACGCTCGCGGAAAACGATCTGGTTTTTGCCCTTTCACAGCACGCCGTCGCCTTTGCTCACGCCCAGCTCCAGCGGGATGGCCGAAACTGGCCTGCGTCGCCGCGCTATTTCGCGATTGGCCGCACCACGGCGCTCGCCCTTCATACCGTTAGCGGGTTCGATATTCGTTATCCATTGGATCGGGAAATCAGCGAAGCCTTGCTACAATTACCTGAATTACAAAATATTGCGGGCAAACGCGCGCTGATTTTGCGTGGCAATGGCGGCCGCGAACTGCTGGGCGAAACCCTGACAGCTCGCGGAGCCGAAGTCAGTTTTTGTGAATGTTATCAACGATGTGCGAAACATTACGATGGCGCGGAAGAAGCGATGCGCTGGCATACTCGCGGCGTAACAACGCTTGTTGTTACCAGCGGCGAGATGTTGCAACAGCTCTGGTCGCTGACTCCCGAGTGGTATCGTGAGCACTGGTTACTACGCTGTCGGCTATTGGTCGTCAGTGAACGTCTGGCGCACCTCGCCCGGGAACTGGGCTGGCAAGATATTAAGGTCGCTGATAACGCCGACAACGATGCGCTGTTGCGCGCATTACAATAACTCTCATAATGGGATGCCATAATGACGGAACAAGAAAAATCCTCCGCCGTGGTTGATGAGACCAGGGAGAGCGTGGAAACCACGCCACAGCCAGTTAATACCGAGAAAAAAAGTAAGAACGGCGCCGCGCTGGTATTAAGCGCGGTGGCGATCGCGATTGCCGTGGCGGCAGGTATTGGGCTTTATGGCTGGGGGAAACAGCAAGCAACCGCGCAAACGGAAACCAGCGATGCGCTGGCGACGCAACTGACCGCCTTGCAAAAGGCGCAGGAGAGCCAAAAAGCGGAGCTGGAAGGGATTATCAAAAAACAAGCGGCGCAGTTAGATGACGCGAATCGCCAACAGGCAGCGCTGGCGAAACAGCTTGATGAAGTACAACAAAAAGTCGCCACTATTTCCGGCAGCGATGCTAAAACCTGGCTGCTGGCGCAGGCTGATTTCCTGGTGAAACTCGCCGGACGCAAGCTGTGGAGCGATCAGGACGTCACTACCGCCGCTGCGCTGCTCAAAAGCGCTGACGCCAGTCTGGCGGACATGAATGACCCCAGCCTGATTACCGCACGACGCGCGATTACTGACGATATCGCCAGCCTGTCATCCGTTGCGCAGATCGACTACGACGGCATTATTCTCAAGCTCAATCAGCTCTCTAACCAAATCGATAACCTGCGTCTGGCGGATAACGATACCGATGGTTCGCCGATGGATTCAGACAGCAGCGAGCTGTCCAGCTCGCTAAGCGAATGGCGCGTTAACCTGCAAAAAAGCTGGCAGAACTTTATGGACAGCTTTATTACCATTCGCCGCCGCGATGATACCGCTGTACCGCTGTTGGCGCCCAACCAGGACGTCTATTTACGCGAAAATATTCGCTCTCGCCTGTTAGTCGCCGCGCAGGCCGTGCCACGCCATCAGGAAGAAACATACCGTCAGGCGCTGGATAACGTTTCGACCTGGGTTCGCGCTTATTACGATACTGACGACGCCGCGACAAAAGCCTTCCTGGAGGAGGTCGATAAATTAAGCCAGCAAAATATCACGATGGATCTGCCGGAAACCCTGGAAAGCCAGGCGATTCTTGAAAAACTGATGCAAACCCGCGTGCGTAATCTGCTGGCGCAACCGACAGTCTCTACGGCAGCGCCTGCCACGCAGACAGACGCTCCGGCAGCCGCGCCGCAAGGAGAATAATGATGCTAAAAGTATTATTGCTCTTTGTGTTGTTGCTCGCGGGTATCGTGGTCGGCCCGATGATAGCCGGTCACCAGGGCTATGTGTTAATCCAGACCGATAACTACAACATTGAAACCAGCGTCACCGGACTGGCGATCATTCTCATCGTCGCTATGGTGGTGCTATTCGCCATTGAGTGGTTGCTACGCCGTCTGTTTCGTACCGGCGCGCACACCCGCGGTTGGTTTGCCGGCCGTAAACGCCGTCGCGCCCGCAAGCAGACCGAACAGGCGCTGCTGAAGCTGGCGGAGGGCGACTATCAGCAGGTTGAAAAGCTGATGTCAAAAAATGCCGACCATGCTGAACAACCGGTGGTAAATTATCTGCTGGCGGCAGAAGCGGCGCAGCAGCGCGGTGATGAAGCGCGCGCTAATCAGCACCTTGAACGTGCGGCAGAGCTGGCGGGGAACGACACCATCCCGGTCGAGATCACGCGCGTGCGCTTACAGCTGGCGCGCAATGAAAATCACGCGGCGCGTCACGGCGTGGACAAACTGCTGGAGGTCACGCCGCGTCACCCGGAAGTTCTGCGTCTGGCGGAACAGGCCTATATTCGCACCAGCGCATGGAGTTCTTTACTGGATATCATCCCATCCATGGCGAAAGCGCACGTCGGCGATGAAGCGCATCGTGCCATGCTCGAACAACAGGCGTGGATAGGACTCATGGATCAGGCGCGCGCCGAGCAGGGCAGCGAAGGATTACGCACCTGGTGGAAAAACCAAAGCCGTAAAACCCGCCATCAGGTGGCGCTGCAGGTCGCAATGGCCGAGCATCTGATCGAATGTGACGATCATGATATGGCGCAGCAGATTATCATCGACGGTCTGAAACGCCAGTATGACGATCGGCTGGTGCTGCCCATTCCTCGCCTCAGAACCAATAATCCGGAACAACTGGAGAAAGTGCTGCGCCAGCAAATCAAGACGGTAGGCGATCGCCCGCTGTTATGGAGCACGCTCGGCCAGTCGCTAATGAAACACGGTGAATGGCAGGAGGCGACTCTGGCTTTCCGCGCCGCGCTGAAACAACGCCCGGACGCGTATGATTATGCCTGGCTTGCCGATGCGCTTGATCGACTGCATCAACCGGAAGAGGCCGCCGCCATGCGGCGCGACGGCCTGATGCTGACATTACAGAACAATCCCCCGCAGTAATTCCCTCTTGCCCGGTGGCGCTTCGCTTACCGGGCTTACCGCCTACACAAAATCATTCGGGATGCATAAAAAAACGCCTGCCCGGTTAAGGGGCAGGCGTCAAAACAGGTCTGTATGACAACATAAAGGGGTGCTTCACTCAACGTTGTGTCCAGGGTGTTTGATGAGGCGTAAGCGACATCTGTCAGTGGACGATAAGCACCGTAAACGGCTCTGCATCATTCCTGAGTTTATGAGGCCAGAAGGCGAACATAAGAGATGGAATGAGCATCTACCCGTACATTATTGCACATAACGTGCCATCTTTGCACCGCTAAAAAACAGGCGCAGGCGTTAAAAAAACGTAGAGAATTCACGCGATTGACATCCCCCCGCCGCTGGCGAGGTTTTAGCGTGTCGCCCGGCGGAGACAGAACAGGATGCTTTTTATAAAGTGATTATAAATCAATAGATTATTCGTCACCGAATAGCGACAAATGAAGCCTGGGATATCGCCAATAAACCATAATGGCAACACGTGCGGGATAAGTAGTTGAAAATGGACAGAAAACAAAAAACCCCGCCGAAGCGGGGTTCAAAATTGGTCGGCGAGAGAGGATTCGAACCTCCGACCCACTGGTCCCAAACCAGTTGCGCTACCAAGCTGCGCTACTCGCCGAAATACTGCTTTTTTGAATTTTTAGTTCAATTCATTGAGTCGTGGTGCGAGGGGGGGGACTTGAACCCCCACGTCCGTAAGGACACTAACACCTGAAGCTAGCGCGTCTACCAATTCCGCCACCTTCGCGTTTCACAACTCTATATTAATGGGGTGGCTAATGGGATTCGAACCCACGACAACTGGAATCACAATCCAGGGCTCTACCAACTGAGCTATAGCCACCACTGAAACTTTTTACGCGGTATTAAACCACCGCAGCTCAAGCACCTAAATAAATGGTACGCCCGACAGGATTCGAACCTGAGACCTCTGCCTCCGGAGGGCAGCGCTCTATCCAGCTGAGCTACGGGCGCTTAGCGCCGTTGCGGGGGTGGATAATACGGACTTCACACCCCGCTGTCCAGTGCCTTTTTAAATAAAATGCGCGTTTGGTTATGCTTTGCGCATTTTGGCGCTTATTCCCCCACCTTGTGGGCGGTTCCGTGACGATTCAGACCGAAAACTTTGTAGACCAGCGTGACGGCCAGCAGGAAGATGACGCCGACAAACAGCGACATGCGCGTATCTTCATTAAAGTACATGCCGATTAAAACGCAAACCAGAAACGCCATCGTCAAATAGTTCGCCCACGGGAACATAATGGAACGAAAAGGATGATCCGCAATCGCTTCTTTATGCGCCCGGCGAAAGCGCAGTTGGCTAATCAGAATGACAAACCACGGCACCATCCCCGGCAGTACGCTGGCGCTATAAACGTAAACAAAGACGCGCTGCGGATTGGGGATGATGTAGTTCAGGCAAGAACCTACCAGCAAAATCAAAATAGAGAGCGCCACGCCCGCGACCGGCACACCGTGGCGAGAGACTTTCGCGACTGCCGCCGGCAGTTGACGGTTTTTCGCCAGCGCGTAAAGCATACGCCCACAGCTATACATTCCGCTGTTACAGCCGGAGAGCGCCGCCGTCAGCACGACAAAGTTGATAATGCCCGCCGCGGCGGTGATGCCGATTTTCGCGAAGGTGAGCACAAAGGGACTGCCGTTGCTGCCAATCTCATTCCACGGGAAAATGGTGACGATCACGAAAATCGCGCCAACATAAAAAATCAGGATACGCCACAGCACTTTACCCACCGCGCTACGCAACGTCACCTGCGGATTCTTCGCTTCACCGGCGGTAATACCGATCAACTCAACCCCCTGATAAGAGGCCACCACGATACATAATGCGGTCAGAAAGCCTTTCCAGCCGCCGGCAAAAAAGCCGCCATGCTCGGTCAGATTACCAAAGCCAATCGCCTGGCTGCCGTTACCAAAGCCGAAGAAAATCACCCCCAGACCGATGATGATCATCACAATAATCGTGGTGACTTTGATCATCGCAAACCAGAATTCGATTTCACCATACAGGCGCACCGCAGCCAGATTCGCCAACGCGACCAGTCCGACGGCAATCAGCGCCGGTATCCACTGCGCCATCTCCGGAAACCAGAACTGGACGTAGACCCCAATGGCGGTAATTTCCGAGATCCCGACCGCCATCCACATAAACCAGTATGACCAGGCGGTAAGATAGCCAAAAAAAGGACTCATATACCGGTGGGCGTACACGGCAAAGGAGCCGGTAACAGGTTCCAGAAAGAGCATCTCCCCCATCGAACGCATAATGAAAAAGACGAACAATCCGGCGATGATATACGCCAGCAGCACTGACGGGCCCGCCCATTTCAGCGTACTGGCGGCGCCCATAAAGAGTCCGACGCCGATGGTGCCCCCGAGGGCAATCAATTCAATATGACGAGCTTCCAGCCCACGCTGTAGCTCCGGTTTTTTCTCTGCCATAAATCCTCATGTCGTGTTTGCAACGGTTCCGGTAGTACCGGTTATTGTTATGGGTACATCGATTGTTGCGAATATTTTCTTAAATTTGGACAAATGGCAAATGGAGCATTAAAAAAATGCACTTATTGTGTAAGAAATCATCGATTATGTTGTAAATGAGCAGCGCCATAAGCACAATCCGCTGCTCAAGTCATCAGAAGGGAGAATTAGAGATCGCCAGTATAGTGCCAGCGAAGGTAGCGCAGCAGGCGCATCTGGCGGGTAATACGCCTCGGTTGAGAAAGCAGACGATACAACCACTCCAGCCCCAGGTTCTGCCATATTTTTGGGGCGCGTTTGACGTGACCGGTAAACACATCATAGGTACCGCCCACCCCCATATATAGCGCATGGGGATGCACTTCCCGACAATCGCGCATGAGCAATTCCTGTTTTGGCGATCCCATCGCGACGGTGACAATTTTCGCGCCGCTGGCATGGATACGCGCAAATAGCGCCTGACGCTGCTCCGGCGTAAAGTAACCATCCTGGCTACCCACAATATTGACGTTCCACTGCGTCCGCAGTTTTGCTTCCGTCTGCGCCAGCACCTCAGGCTTGCCGCCGACAAGAAATACCGGCGTGCCTTCTTTACCCGCGCGCGCCATTAACGCTTCCCAAAGGTCGGCGCCAGCCACACGAGAAACCTGCGCCTGCGGAAATTTTTTACGTATTGAACGCACCACGCTGATGCCATCGGCATATTTAAATTCCGCCGCCGCTATCAACGCGCGGACTTCCGGATTATCTTCCGCCGTCAGCAGCTTTTCGGCGTTGATCGCCACCAACGTGCCTTGCTTCAGTTGTCCATCGGCAAACAGATAATTCAGCGCATGTGACATGTCGCGCCAGCCAATCAGAGGTAATCCACGCAGCAAGTAAAGGGGCGCAGCGGCATTGTTGGTCATAGTTTTCCTTCCACCTGTGCCTGAGGGAGCGAAGTTGTACGTTTATGAATCAGTCCGGCGCTATCAAATAACCAGAACAGAAGCTTAGCGACCAGCAGGCTGGCGCCAAAAACCACCAGGAAGAAAACCACGCGCGAAACAAACGAATCCAGCCCTTCTCGCGCCAGCACAATCATATTAAAGATGGCGCCAAAGCAGAAACTGTGCAGAATCGCCGCCTTATAACGATTGGGCTCCCGGTTACCCAGTTCATACAGCCAGTCGAACCATTTGATAATCAACCCGACGACGATCGCGCCGAGCGGAATAAACAGCGCCCCGCCCATGACCACCAGCGATCCGATAAGCGTTGGCGATATCGCCAGGCCAGAATGGTTGTTCAGGACTTCCCAGGTGAAGTAATTCGCAGAATTCAGCACGATACTGGGTCGTCCCGGCCATAACCAGGTGGGAATAAAGACGTAGAAATCACGCACGATAGGGGCCAGCCCCTGAAAATCAATATTGTGGTAATATTGCAACAGCAGCGCCAGATTCTCCCACGGCGAAAAGGTATCGCGCGTCAGATAAAGAAACGTATAGAACGCCTCATCGCCGCTCACATTTAATCCGTAGCGTTTGAGCGCCAGCCAGAACATACCGACAATCCCCAGCACGCCCGCCGCCACCAGCATCCACAGGCTGATCCAGCCCCGAATAATGCCGATAAACAGGAAGATAGCAAACGCAATAATGATGTTGGCGCGCGTGCCGCCGACAATCATGTAGGTCAACAGGCCAAACGCGACGGTGCTCACCAGAAAGAACAGCCACGCTTTGCTGTCCTGGCGCAGGAAATAGACCACCAGCATCGCCGGAATGAAGAAATAGAAGAACCGTTTTAACGCCACGCCGGAGACTTCGCTGGAAAAGATCTGGCTGTAGGAGTGCAGCCGGAACAGCAAAAAGCCGTTATGCATAAAGAAAATCGCCACGCTCACCAGCGCGATGCCCATCAGGATCACCCAGGTAAGGTGGGTTTCCACCCGGTTCATGGTAAATAGCGGCTTGCGTGGTACATCCACAACGCGTTTGCGTAAACGCGTTTTATAGGTCACGTAATACACGCCGTAGAAACAGGCGGCGGATAATAGAGCCTGCAATAAGATTTCCGGCGGCGCGACGCCAACGTCGAAACGAAATACCAGCACGCTGGTTAGCGGAAAACCAAAAAAGAAGGTCAACAAAAACAGCAACGAAAAGAAAACGTTGAAGTTAAAACGCACGCGGCGGAATTCAAACCAGGTCAGCGTGGCGATAAACAGCGTAGAGAGCAGCCAGACCACCAGCAGCCCGCTGAATTGCATTAAACTCATTCGGCTTCTCCTGCGGCGATTCTCAACGCATTATGCCACGGTTGCAGGTAGTTGGGGCTAAAGAAGGTGATGCCGCTTTTATCTACCGATGCGAGCTGACGCTGCGCCTCGCGCACGACCTGCTCATTAAGATCGTCCGTGGTAAACAGGACGGGCAGATGCTGTTCCGCCATATCCTGCCAGAAAGGATTGTCGCGATTCAACACGCACGGGATATCGGCCTGAATTAGCAGACACAACGTCCCGATCCCCTGTTGGCGGGCGAAAATAAAATAACCGAGGTCGCACTGGCGCAACAGCGCAAGATAGGCATCAAATTCCATTTTTTCGCTAAGAATTTGTAGATTTTCGGCGCTAAATAGCGCCAGACCGGCCTGACGAACCTCATCAATATAGGCCTGGTTATTGGCCGGATAGCCCATCGGCACCACCACGTTTACCGTATCACCAAACTGCTGATACACCGCCCGTAATGCCGCAATATGTTGGTTACTGCGATCGCCGGAGTTCCCTACCAAAATGGTCAATTTCCCCGCACGTTGGCGCTCTTTTGCCACAGCATTCAGGGAAGGGTCCATGCGCGTCGGGAAATAGAGCAACTCGCCGCGTACGCCCGGGTGCTGGCGCGCAAAATAGCTGAGATCGCCGCGCGTCGCGAATACGCCCCCTACTCGTCCCTGCGCGATACGACGAAGCGGGTAGAAAAGACGGAATTTCAGCCCGTGGGACACTTCGTAGAGATCCGCGCCCCAGATATGCCAGTAAAACTGAGCTGGCTTAATACCGCCGCTTAACAGCGCCAGCCACAGGCTGGTGTTGAACTGACCGTGAAAGAAGAATCTCTGTCGACGATTTGCTTTCGCTTTGGCGATCACCGCCTGCGCCAGCGCTTTCTTACTGCCATAAAAACGAAGCGAGAGCGCCGGACAGCTTTCCGTGAAGCCGTTATCTTCGCCAGCAACCATAAATTCGCGCGCGTGCTCGCTTGTGGCGGCCAGCGTATCATTGAAAAACCGCAGCACGGTGTGGTTATGGTGAGGGATATCCGATCCCAGGACGTGAATCAGTACAGTCATGCTCGCCTACGCCAGAGTAAAAATACGCCGCAACAAAGTGAAAAATAGACAATATAGGTGGCCATATAAGCCTGTGCCGCGCCCAGCGCGCCGTGAGCGGGAATCAGCCAGTGAGCGAACGCCGTTAACAGAATGAACTGGCTAATTTCGGCCAGAATGTAAAATCGCAACGACGCTTTAGCAATCACCACATAACCGAAAACATAGGCGCCAACTTTCAGCACGTCGCCCACTAACTGCCAGGCGAACAGATCGCGCATCGCGGTGAATTTGGCGGAAAAAAGCAGCCAGATAGCAAAATCGCGCAGTAGCCAGACGGTAAAACTCGCCGCCGCGACCGCCGGTAAAACAAATTTCAGCGCTTTTACCACTTCACGCGTAATGTCCTGTTTTTCCGTCAGGCGTGAGAGCGTGGGTAACAGGTAAACGCTGAAGGAGGCGGTGATAAATTGCAGATAGGCGTCAGAAATACTGCTCACGCCCTGCCAGATCCCGACATCGCTCCAGCTATAGTGCGCGGCCAGTTGGTTTCGCATCATCACATAGGCGACCGGCATCGTAACGGAGGTAATCAGCGCCATCAGGGTAAATTTACTGAGCTGCCCTGCCAGACCGTTATCCCAGGAGGGCTTGAGATAGCGTAGCGGGACGGTGCCGCGCTTAATCAGTATTATACCGGCAGGCACTACCACCAGCGCCGGCACCAGCGCCAGGCCAAGCAGAGCGCCTTCATAGCCGCCGACACGGTAGCAGAGATACCAGGCGGCGACGCCCAAAAAGCTGCCGACAATTAACGATAAGGCATTACCCGACGCGTCACGAAAGCCCTTCATTAGCGCCAGCAGCAGGTTCGCCCAGGCGATCCCCATTTGTACCAGCGCAACCAGACGCACCAGCCCTTGATAGTCCGTATGACCGAACAGTCCCTGGCTAATCGGCGCCGCCGCCAGCAGGAAGACCAGCGCCAGCAGCGTAGAGAACCCCAATACCATCGCGGAGGAGGTTCCCACCACGGTACGTAACTGCGCCGGGTCATCATGATGTTGTGCGACGAGTTTGGTAACGCCGTTAAATATCCCCGCGCCAGCCAATACGCCCAGCACGGTGATCATCTGGCGGAAGTTACCCGCTTGTCCGACGCCCGCCGGACCAAAAGAGACGGCCAGTAGTTTCACCACCAGCAGTCCGGCGCCAATTTTTACCAGCGTACTGACCGCCGTCCACAGGGAGGCTTTAGCAAGCGACATATCAGGAGAAATAATTTAGCAAGGTAGTAATCACCGTTCGTTGATCGACGGGCGCAAGGTTATAAAACAGCGGCAGACGCAACAAACGTTCGCTCTCTTTTGTGGTGTAGACATCGTCCCCGATAAACTCGCCGAATTTATCGCCCGCCGGACAATCATGCAGCGGAATGTAATGGAATACCGCCATGATTTCCGCCTCTTTCAGGAAATTAATCAGCGCGCTGCGATCGGTGATATCCCGCAGTTTGATGTAAAACATGTGGGCATTATGCCCGCAGTTTTCCGGAATAGAAGGCAGCTCGATACGCCCGGCGCGCGCCAGCGGCGTTAACGCATCGTAGTAAGTCTGCCACAGCGACAGACGCTGTTGATTGATACGATCGGCGGCCTCCAGTTGCGCCCACAGGTAGGCAGCCTGCAGATCGGACATCAAATAACTGGAGCCGATATCCCGCCAGGTGTATTTGTCCACCTGACCACGGAAGAACTGGCTACGGTTGGTGCCTTTTTCGCGGATGATCTCCGCGCGTTCAATCAGCGTACGATCGTTGATCAGCGTCGCGCCGCCTTCGCCGCCAGCGGTGTAATTTTTGGTTTCATGGAAGCTAAAACAGCCGATGTGACCGATCGTTCCTAACGCGCGCCCTTTGTACGTGGACATCACGCCCTGGGCGGCATCCTCGACAACGAACAGATTATACTTATCCGCCAGCGCCATGATGACGTCCATTTCACAAGCGACGCCAGCGTAGTGTACCGGCACGATAGCGCGGGTTTTATCAGTAATCGCCGCCTCAATCAGCGTTTCGTCAATATTCATCGTATCCGGACGAATATCGACAAACACAATTTTCGCGCCGCGCAGGACAAAAGCGTTAGCGGTGGAGACAAACGTAAAGCTCGGCATGATCACTTCATCGCCGGGCTGAATATCCAACAACAGAGCCGCCATCTCCAGTGATGCGGTACAGGAAGGCGTCAGCAACACCTTCGCGCTGCCGAAATGTTGCTCCAGCCACTGCTGGCAACGACGCGTAAAGCCGCCGTCGCCGCACAGTTTGCCGCTGCTCATTGCAGACTGCATGTATTCGAGTTCGGTTCCCACCACCGGCGGCGCATTAAAAGGAATCATGTTGTCACCTGTATAACCAGTACGCAGTGCTTTCGATGTTGGCACCGCTTTGTATGTAACGTTTAAGCGCGGCGGTGTTGCCCAACTGGGTCGCCACCCGCAATGTTGCTTTGCCGCGACTCTGCGCCCAACAGATCGCCGCCTGCATAAGTTCCGCTCCCGCGCCGCGTCCGGCCAACAGACCGATGCGCGCGTCGGTATCATTCAATTCCCGCAGCGAGACGTAACCGCGGATAGCGCCTGTCTCCGTGCGAAGCACCAGGCATTGGTGATCAAACGTGCCGCGTACCGCATTCTCAATCCACTGGGCGTAAAAACGGGCGCTGGCGTCGGGCGCATACCACGGCGCGCGAAAACGACTCTGCGTAAACGCCTCTCCGGCCAACTGACGCAAAGCAGGAATGTCTTTAAGATGTGCAATTTCCGCGCCATGCTGGTCGCGATGCCCTTTTACCGGCAACGCAAAATCCACCTCGCCTTCAACCAAAGAGAATCCCAGCGATTGCAACGCCGACAGCCAGGCGATGTTTTCAGCCGGCACTTTTACCTGCACGCGTTGCCACGCCTGCAGCGCTTCTGGCGTTAATTCGGGCGCTGAGGCATCGATACGCACAATGCCGCTATTCACGCCAAAGAACGTATTTTCCCAGAGTAACGGTTCAATACTGGCGCGGACGGGCACGGAGCAACTCCAGTAAATATTGGCCATAGCCGGTTTTTTCAAGCTGACTGGCGGCGCGTTTCAAACCATCATCATCCAGCCAGCCGTTGCGCCAGGCAATCTCCTCCAGACAGGCAATTTTGAAGCCCTGGCGCTTTTCCACCGTCTGCACAAAAGTGCTCGCCTCAATCAGACTGTCGTGGGTGCCCGTATCCAGCCAGGCGAAGCCGCGGCCCAGCAGTTCAACGGTCAGCTTACCTTCCTCCAGATACATCTGGTTGATAGAAGTGATCTCCAGCTCGCCACGCCCGGACGGTTTCACGCGCTTCGCATACTCGACGACCTTGCTGTCATAGAAATAGAGGCCGGTGACCGCCCAGTTAGATTTAGGCTGTTTCGGCTTTTCTTCCAGCGAGAGCGCGTGAAAATCATCGTCAAACTCCACGACGCCAAAGCGTTCCGGGTCCATGACCTGATAGCCAAATACTGTGGCGCCTTCGGTACGCGCCGCGACCTGACGGAGTTTGGGGCTAAAGCCCTGACCAAAAAAGATATTGTCGCCCAATACCAGGCATGAGGGTTCACCGTTGAGGAACGTTTCGCCAATGATAAAGGCCTGCGCCAGCCCATCCGGGCTGGGCTGCTCGGCATAATGTAAATCGATACCGAATGCTGCGCCGTCGCCCAACAAACGCTGAAAGTCGCGTTTATCCTCCGGCGTGGTGATGATCAGGATCTCACGAATGCCCGCCAGCATTAGCACCGATAACGGATAGTAAATCATCGGTTTGTCGTAGACGGGCAGAAGCTGCTTTGATACGCCGCGCGTAATGGGATGCAACCGGGTACCGGAACCTCCCGCCAGAATGATGCCTTTCATTCGTTTCTCCTCCAGGAGTAAGAACCTGCCGTTTAGCGTTGCAGCCCTAAGCGTTCGCCCTGATAAGTGCCATCCTGCACGGGTTTCCACCAGGCCTCATTGGCGAGATACCACTGAACGGTTTTTCGCATCCCGCTTTCGAAGGTTTCCTGCGGCGTCCAGCCCAGCTCGCGGGCGATTTTCGACGCGTCGATGGCATAGCGTAAGTCATGGCCGGGTCGATCGTCGACGAAGGTAATCAGATCGTGATAATTCGCTACACCCTGCGGTTTTTGAGGGGCCAGTTCCTCCAACAGAGCGCAGATCGTCCTGACCACATCCAGATTTTTACGTTCGTTATGACCGCCGATATTATACGTTTCGCCCACCGCGCCGTTCGTCACCACGTGATACAACGCACGGGCATGATCCTCCACATACAGCCAGTCGCGAATTTGCTGACCGTTGCCATAGACCGGCAATGGTTTACCCGCCAGCGCGTTCAGAATCATCAGCGGGATCAGTTTTTCCGGGAAATGGTAGGGCCCGTAGTTATTAGAGCAGTTGGTGACAAGCGTAGGCAGACCGTAGGTACGTAACCAGGCGCGTACCAGATGGTCGCTGCTGGCTTTGGAGGCGGAATAAGGGCTGCTTGGCGCATATGGCGTGGTTTCGGTGAAGAAATCGTCTGCGGTATGCAGGTCGCCATACACTTCATCGGTAGAGATATGGTGGAAGCGGAACGCCGCTTTAGCGTCCGCGTCAAGCGCGGACCAGTAAGCGCGAGCGGCTTCCAGCAAGGTGTAAGTACCAACGATATTAGTTTCAATAAACGCCGCGGGGCCGTCGATAGAACGGTCTACATGGCTTTCCGCCGCCAGGTGCATCACGCTATCGGGCTGATACTGCTGGAAAACTCGCTCCAGTGATGCCCGATCGCAGATATCCACCTTCTCAAAGGCGAAACGGTCGCTTTGCGCCACCGATGCCAGAGACATCAGGTTGCCCGCATAGGTGAGTTTATCCACCACCACCACCGCGTCTGCCGTTTCATGGATGATATGCCGCACCACCGCAGATCCGATAAAGCCTGCGCCGCCGGTCACCAGAATCCGTTTCATCAGCGCCAGACTCCTTTGGTATCCACCACATAACGTTGAAGAACCGCATCGCCGGGAATCGCTTTAAATTCGTCGTGATCGACCAGCATCACCAGCACATCGGCGGCGGCCAGCGCCGCGTCCAGTTTCGCCAGCGTGCAAAGTCCGTCCAATTTTTTCGGCAACTGACGGATATTCGGTTCGACGACCAGGGTTTCGCCGCTGTGCCAGCGGGCGATACTTTGCGCGATCCCCATCGCCGGGCTTTCGCGCAGATCGTCGATATTCGGCTTAAAGGCCAGCCCAAAACAGGCGATTTTCACTTCGCTGGCGCGTTTATCGGTGGCCGCCAAGCAATCTGCGACCGCGGTTTTTACCTGATCGACCACCCAGTGCGGTTTGCCGTCGTTCACTTCACGCGCGGTGCGAATCAGTCTCGCCTGCTGCGGATTTTGCGCCACAATAAACCACGGATCGACCGCAATGCAGTGCCCGCCAACGCCTGGGCCCGGCTGCAAAATATTGACGCGCGGATGGCGGTTCGCCAGACGGATCAATTCCCAGACGTTAATCCCCTGATCGGCGCAAATCAGCGACAATTCATTCGCAAAGGCAATATTCACATCACGGAAGCTATTTTCCGTCAGCTTGCACATCTCTGCGGTGCGCGAGTTGGTGACAATGCATTCGCCCTCAAGGAAAATTTTGTACAGCGCGCTGGCGCGAGCCGAACATACTGGCGTCATACCGCCAATCACGCGGTCATTTTTAATGAGTTCCACCATCACCTGCCCCGGCAGCACACGCTCCGGACAATAGGCGATATTCACGTCGGCCTGCTCGCCCACCTGCTGGGGAAAGGTCAGATCCGGGCGCATCCCGGCCAGCCAGCCAGCCATTTGCTCCGTTGCGCCGACCGGCGATGTTGATTCCAGAATCACCAGTGCCCCTTTTTTTAATACCGGCGCAATGGATTTCGCCGCGGCTTCCACATAGGCCATATCAGGGTCGTGATCGCCTTTGAATGGCGTCGGCACGGCAATCAGGTACGCATCGGCTTCGACAGGTGTCGTCGTCGCACGCAGAAAGCCGCCTTCCACCGCCATCTTCACCACATTGCCCAACGCCGGCTCCACGATGTGAATTTCACCGCGATTTATGGTGTCTACTGCATGTTGGTTGATATCCACGCCGATAACCTGCTTCTGGCGGGAAGCAAAAGCGGCCGCAGTCGGTAATCCGATATACCCCAGCCCAATAACAGAAATGGTCGTAAAACTCATAACGATACCCGATAACTTTTTAACGCCTGTAAAATGCGCGCGCATGATTGCCCGTCACCATAAGGATTATGGGCGCGGCTCATGGTTTGATATTCATTTTCGTCGTGCAGCAGACGCATAACTTCCGCCACAATGCGCCGGGAGTCCGTGCCGATCAGTCTTACCGTACCAGCGGTAATGGCTTCCGGACGCTCTGTGGTTTCACGCATGACCAATACCGGCTTACCTAATGACGGCGCTTCTTCCTGAATACCGCCGGAATCGGTCAGAATGAGCCAGGCGTGATTCATCAGCCAGACAAAAGGTAAGTAGTCCTGCGGCTCAATCAGTACCACGTTTTCAACATGGCCGAGGATACGGTTGACAGGTTCGCTGACGTTGGGATTGAGATGCACCGGATAGACAATTTGCACATTCTGGTTCGCGGCGGCGATTTCCGCCAGCGCCTGGCAGATATGCTCAAAGCCCTGACCAAAGCTTTCACGCCGATGACCGGTCACCAAAATCATCTTCTTATTCACATTGAGGAAAGGATACTGCTCGGCCAGTTCAGCCTGTAATGTATCGCTCGCCAGAACGCGATCGCGTACCCAGATCAGCGCGTCAATAACGGTATTGCCAGTGACAAAAATGCGCTCATCCGGAATGTTCTCCCGCAACAGATTCTGCCGCGAGTTTTCCGTCGGCGCAAAGTGGTACATCGCCAGATGTCCGGTCAGCGTGCGGTTTGCCTCTTCCGGCCAGGGGGAATAGAGATCGCCGGTTCGCAACCCGGCTTCTACGTGCCCTACCGGAATTCGTTGATAGAAAGCCGCCAGGCTGGTAGCAATCGTAGTGGTGGTATCGCCATGAACCAGCACCACATCAGGTTTAAAATCTGCCAGGATCGGCTTTAATCCCTCCAGAATTCGGCAGGTAATTTCCGTCAACCCCTGTCCCGGCTGCATAATGTTGAGATCGAAATCAGGCACAATAGAAAAAAGAGTTAATACCTGATCAAGCATCTCCCGATGCTGCGCAGTAACGCATACTTTGGCCTCGAAATGAGGATCTTTTTCCAGCGCATGGACCAGAGGCGCCATCTTAATGGCCTCCGGTCGTGTACCAAATACAGTCAGTACTTTCACATCGATTCTCTTCGAATAGACAGTAGGGGCCCAGCCCCCTACTGCAGAGGTGTTGCTAAATCGTGCGGCGACGGGTTAAGGCAACGCCCGCACCGATTAGCGCCCCAACGATACCCCACATAATCATCAGGAAGGCTCGGCGTGGGCTATCACGTTTTACCGGTTCTTCCGGCGTACGCAAATAACGATAGGTCTGAAAACGAGGGTCCAGGGTCGGCCCCACATTAAGCGTATTCAACATTGCCCGATTTTGAAAGTAGTCCAAATCGAACGCAGGGCCAACCGCTTGCAGATTTTCAAGACGCGCCTGCAACATAGGGCGACCGAGTAAAAAAAGCTCTGAGTCCGGTAATTCATCTGCCGGGACATCCGTCGCGCTACGAGAAATATTATGTTGTTCCGCAATTTTGAGCGCCTGCTCAATACTGTTTACACGACGTGAATAGATCGCTTTCGCAACCTCCTCCTGCCGTTTGACCTGGGCTTTCATCTGCACGGTACGCGCAGCCCAGGCACCTTTTAATTCATCATTCAGATGGCTCGCCGCCCGCTGGCTGGCGAATGCGACATACTGACGCAGCAGATTATTGGCGTCCGGCGCAGTTTCAGCAATCAGCTTCACGTTGTCGTTGATGGCGCGTGTAAAATCGCCGGGCGTAAACTGTATGTTATTGATCAGTTCATCAAGCATCGCCGCATCAGCTTTGCTATTCCCGACCATTCGCTGCTTGTAATAGTCCGTCTGTAACCAGAAATCGCGGCGCGTATCCCAGGAGGCAAGTTGCATGATGAACTCTTTATACGCTTCATCCATCACCGAGGGCTTATCGGAAGAAGCGGGGTCGGTCTTAATATCCAGATTGCGCAGAAACTGCTGCTGGGAGTAATAACCGCCCAACATATTTACGGTTGGGCGATCGGTGATCGCCGTCGCACTCCACTCCTGACGAGCAAAAAAGGTATAGGCTAACGCGATAAGGGCAAATAGCAGGCCAATGCCGATAATCCAGAATTTGCCGGCCCATAAAGTACGAAACAACCCGCGAATATCCAGTTCATTTTCAGCGCTCACCGCGCGTGCCCCCGGTAATGGTTGTGTCATCGCATCCTCATTTACTTGGTTAAGTTTGGCCGGTTCTCACGGTGCCTGCGCAGGCGACGCTTCACACGCTTAATAAATCTCGCCACCTTCCAGGCCCGCTTAATGCAGTAGCCATAGAGGAAGAATGCTAGCAAAAAGAGCACCAACATAACCCATTCAGGAACAAAATGAGAATATTCTGCCGCTACGCCTACTCCCGCCAGAATGGCGGCGGCAAGCGTAATCAGTACAAACGCCTGACGAGAGGTAAATCCGGCGCGCATGATAAGATGGTGAATGTGCTGACGATCAGGTGAGAAGGGACTCATTCCTTTACGCAGACGGCGATACATAATCGCCACCATATCCATCAGAGGGATAGCGATAATCCATAGCGCGGTAACCGGACTGATAGGGTGAGTTTTCCCCTGCGTCGTTTCCAGTAAGATCCAGATAACGGTAAAACCAATCAGAGTACTACCGGCATCGCCCATAAAGACTTTATAACGCCGCCCCAAAATACCGAGATTAAGCATAATGTAAGGCAGAATCGCGGCGATCATTGCGAAGCACCATATTGCCAGGCTGGTTTGACCGTCAAACCATAAAATCAGCCCCATCGCCGCGAATGAGACGCTGGATAGCCCGCCCAACAGGCCGTCAATACCGTCCACCATATTGAAAGCGTTGATCGCCGCCCATACCGCAAACAGAGTAAGAAAATAACCGAAGGGACCGAGTACCATCTCCCAGGAGCCAAAGATATAGCCGAGGCTGCTAAGATAGAGCTTACCGAATACCATCATAATGATACCGATCGCGGCCTGTATGGTCGCACGGATCTTCACGCTGATATCAAAACGGTCGTCCAGCGCACCGATAAAAACCAGTACGCCCGCACAAGAAAGATAAAGCGACGCATGAGGAATATAGTGATCAACGATTCCGAATGTGAAGCAAATCCCTGCGTAAACCGAAATCCCTCCAACCAACGGTATCAGCCCCTGGTGGCGTTTACGAAAGTTGGGTTTATCCACTAAACCGATTTTTTTTGCGACCTTACGCGCAAAAAACAGGAACAGTGTCGTGAATAAAAAAATACTGATGAGATCAGTACTCACGGTCAGTAAATTCACAATGCGTGCTCTCAGATAAAATTAGTACCAGAAGTATAACCATGAAGACCTTTATTCAGAAGGGAAACCCTGCTCTGAATCAGGCAGAATTGTTTAAATATCAACCACACGATACCGATAACGAATGGATGGCGAAGCCCCGACCCGGTTTATCATCGTTTTGTAAATGTGTCGTTAAGATTACAGATATAAAACAAAAACGCCACGTAAAAACGTGGCGTTTTCAGGTAAAGACCAGGTTATGAGCGCTTCATCATCTCGAAAAAGTCGTCATTAGTTTTGGTCATCGCCAGTTTGTTAATGAGGAATTCCATCGCGTCAATCTCACCCATCGGATGGATGATTTTACGCAGTATCCACATTTTCTGTAGCTCTTCCTGAGTGGTGAGTAGCTCTTCTTTACGCGTACCGGAACGGTTGTAGTCAATAGCCGGAAAGACGCGTTTTTCAGCGATCTTACGCGAGAGGTGCAGCTCCATGTTACCGGTGCCTTTAAACTCTTCGTAGATAACTTCGTCCATCTTGGAACCGGTATCGATCAGCGCCGTCGCGATGATAGTCAGGCTACCGCCTTCTTCCACGTTACGCGCCGCGCCGAAGAAACGCTTCGGACGATGCAATGCGTTAGCGTCCACACCACCGGTCAGTACTTTACCGGAAGCCGGCACCACGGTGTTGTAGGCACGCGCCAGACGGGTGATGGAGTCGAGCAGGATGATAACGTCTTTCTTGTGTTCAACCAGACGTTTCGCCTTCTCGATAACCATTTCGGCAACCTGAACGTGGCGGGATGCCGGTTCGTCAAAGGTAGACGCAACCACTTCGCCTTTCACCAGACGCTGCATCTCGGTCACTTCTTCCGGACGTTCGTCAATCAGCAGCACCATCAGCACGCAGTCCGGGTGGTTATACGCGATACTCTGCGCGATGTTCTGCAGCAGCATGGTTTTACCCGCCTTCGGCGGCGCGACAATCAGACCGCGCTGGCCGCGACCGATCGGCGAAGCCAGATCCAAAACGCGCGCCGTTAAGTCTTCGGTAGAACCGTTACCACGCTCCATACGCAGACGAGAGTTTGCGTGCAGCGGGGTTAAGTTCTCAAAGAGGATTTTGTTACGGGCGTTTTCCGGTTTGTCGTAGTTAACTTCATTAACTTTCAACAGCGCAAAATAGCGTTCACCTTCTTTCGGCGGGCGAATCTTACCAGAAATGGTATCACCAGTGCGGAGGTTGAAACGGCGGATTTGGCTGGGGGAAACGTAGATATCATCAGGACCGGCGAGGTAGGAGCTGTCTGCAGAACGGAGGAAACCAAATCCATCCTGCAATATCTCCAGCACACCGTCGCCAAAGATATCTTCGCCACTCTTTGCGTGCTGCTTCAGGATGGCAAAAATAATGTCCTGCTTGCGCATACGGGCCAGGTTTTCCAGCCCCATACTTTCGCCGAGAGTGATCAGCTCAGAAACCGGCGTATTCTTTAATTCGGTAAGATTCATAATGGTGTGAGTTCTTAAACTTGGGGTAAATCTCGAACTTAATGTTGTGAATGGTATGGCAGGGTCATCCATGCCTGTTTACGGCTATCAACTCATGTCTGTTCGCTGTCTGGTCACAGGAAAGTACGCAGAACTGAAACGACAAGACGGAATGAGCGAAGAGCCAGGAATCTTTCCACTTCTCGTGCGAGAAAAAACGGGAAGTGACGGATAAAACCAGATTCAAACTTAATAAGGTATGTTTAATTCGAAGTCAACACTAACTTAGCACGACTCAGACCGGGCGTCCAGAGATCCTGACAATTTAAGAATAACGTAAGGACAACAGACGCCACGAAACGGCCTGATACCTTAATCATTCGTCAAATGACAGACGCCTGACCATACAGCGCCTTTGTCATTCGACGTATATACCCTTCATACTTCAAGTCGCTTATGTGTTGGCTACGCTCACTCACCCCA